>JAUXFM010000102.1 GCA_030622955.1 Lentisphaerales bacterium | reverse complement strand
GGCGACAGGTTAGGAAGCATGGACTATGCGGCAGTGAGTATGGGGATAAGACGGTTTGAGAAAGAATCGAAGGAAAGCCGAAAGATTCTGGGGTTAATGAAGCAGGCAAGGAGCGGTTTGTTGATTGTTTAGACCTGACCCTTATTCTAACATGGCACTAGTTCGCCGATGCTGCATTCCACGCGAAAGCGGAATCTCCAAATGGGTCGGCTGCATCTTGACGGTTACAAGTTTGATCACGAATGGGAGATAGTGCCGGGCGTATGGATACTTGAAGTCTGGCACAAAAAACGCAAGCTGTTGACACAATCCTTTAACGTTAGTGAGCCAGAATCGACCCGTGCGTGTGAGCCAACACCCACCCACACGGTCGATCTTGGAGGGTAATACTGTGCGTTCTCAACTCCAGATATCGAGTCCATCGGAACTTTCCGAGGTCCTCGACGTCCTTCATGAAAAACGGGAAAAACGGGGTCAGACCGAGAAAAGAGAAAACAGGATTGGCTGAGAGATATAGAAGGGTGTATATGTTGATGTATAGCAAGAGCATGGAGGATACGATACGCAGGAGCGAAATACCACGTGACCGCAAAGAGAAAAAAGGAACGCCGGACAGGTCCAGCAGCTTCACGAACCGTCTTACTTGTTTAGTAGCAGGGGAACCCCATGACCCTGTTCCCCTGATCCGCTTCAAGTTCCAGTATTCGAATGATGCTTCGGGGCGAAAAACGTAGAGGATTGACGCTACGACAAGCGTGACGACAAACGATTTTCTCAATAACGCCAGATCAGAACTCACGAATGCCGTGATGGGAGCCGAGAGCCGTCAAACGACGGCAAAGAAACTATCACCTATTGATAAAAACAAGACGAGAAATGTATGTGCCAAGCCATCGTAATCGTAACTGGCTGAGCAAAGCTAAAGAGTCTTAAGCTAGTGCCATCCAGACCCGACTCTCTTGATCTCTTGATGCACTATAAAGTGTTCTTGTTCAGGTATGGGACGCAAAGGCAGGTTGCTTCTTTCTTTGGAGCGAATACTTGAATGGCGAGCCGACATCAGAGTTGTCGTGGTACATAGCAAACACGCCTGTCGTCATTGCCCTAATTCTCGCGGTTTCTTTATGCATGATGCGGGTTAAGGTAGTTCTCCAAAAAGAAGAATCCCTTCGCGTTCAACGCGGCGCCAGAGCGCATCGTATTTGTAGCGATCCATGATGTTCATGTCGAGAAGCTGGTGTTCCATGACAAGTGCGTAGCGGTCGCTGATGGTTTCAGCAAGGGCATCAATGCTTGCGAGTGACTTGAGTCGCTTCCGCCCGGTATCGAAAAGCATGACGAGTGTTATTCTTCCACCATATTCGCTTTCTTCACGCGCGATCGGGCCGGTCGCCACCGCTGCGAGCGGGCGAGGCCTCACTGTACGCCTCACTGTCTTCTTGAGATCTTCCCAGAACATATCTTCCGCACGGAAAGCAGGTTTCAGAGCTTTTGACGCGAGATAGTTATCGTGATTATATGTGTAGAGATAAGCGCGGCCGTCAGGTTCGCGATGCGCCGCCCGGGCTTCGACGAGGGAATCGAGCGCCAGCATTGTTGCCCTGTTGGAAAGACCACATGCCCGCTCAACTGCTCGCCCTGTCATGGGCTCGTCCGCGTGGTACAATGCACGCGACACTATGAGTTGACTGCGATTGCTCAGGATAGCGTTCAAACCATGCATTTATACAGGCAGTTCTTTCTTGCTCAGGCCCAGTATCCGGCTACTTCGTCAACAATTGACTGGAGCCAGGTTGTGCCCGAAGCCTTTGCTTTAGGGGTCAGATTTGCAACGGCCTCGAGGTACGGGGTAGTCGTACTGCTCTCGATTGAGGCGAGTAGGGCATCGCGTTGCTTTGCCTCAATATCCTGCGAGGGGGCTGCATTCATGCGTTCTGAGAGCTCCGGCCAGCGGGCAAGGAGCTTCTTTTGTGATTCGAACGCAGCAGGCAGCTCGGATTTGGATTCAGATTGTGCCAACTCAAGGGGTCGTTGCATCTTATCTGCGAGCTTGCCAAGTTGCCTGATACGTTCAGTAACAGCTTCCTTGAGACAATTCATTGCTCCCTCGAAACAGGCGCGATCGAATGCGTCAGTTTGCATGAAGCGACTACGCACCTGCAAGTACCAGGCCTGCAACGCTCGGAGGTTGCCAAGATAGAGCAGGTTGTTCTGCATAATACGAGTGATGTTCTGGTAGCAGCCGATCCTGTGATTTCGGGAAACAGGCGTTGGTTGGCTGGGAGCAACGAGCTTGCCTGTTTCAAGGATGTCCTTCCTGCAGATGGAGCCGGCAGCAATAATCGTCCCATACTCGATTCGCGAAGGCCCGACGAGACCGCCCTGGCCACCGAGGAAGATTGGCGACTGGTCAAGCATCACGCCGCGCGGCACATCACCGATGAGTGAAGGCGTGGCCTTGTCCTGGTTGGGCGTGTAATTAAAATGAACATAGGACGAACCTATTTCACTGTGGTTCTTTCGACTGGTGCCTCCTGCCATCATGCAATCGCAGAAATTGATGAGGCTGCCTGCAGTTACAAAAGGCATAAGTATGGTTTGCTTGAGGCCCACGTTGTGTGCGGCATTGGCCTGCTCTTCGAGCAGAGTTCCTGTCCGTACGTGGGCTGAAAGTCCCATGCTCGCCCCGTCAAGAAACGTCGCATTTGAGAAGAAACCGCCTTTGAGTTGTACATTCCGCCCCAGCCTGCAGTTATCGATTGTGACCTGACCTTCAGATCCAATGATGGTGCCGGACCCAATCGAGGTCTTTTGTCCGGATAGTCTGCAAGGGCCCAGTATTCTTGCAGTGGGCGCGATTCGTTCGATATCGATCGATGAATCCATGGAAAGGGTGGCCGGGTTATCTACTTCAACCCCGCGCTTGATCAATTCCTTGAGCTGATCAGGAATTCTGTGGCTTTGCTCCATAGCTTTTAACAGGTTACCAGACCCTGTATTCCCTTGTAGAGTGCAAAAGAGGCCTATTTGCGGGCCATGCTCTTGATCGCCCCGTCCATGGCATCGTGATGCTCTTCGAGTAATTCTAGCAATCTGAATTGTGCGCGGGCACGTTCAAGGTTGTGGCCGGGCCGACTTGTCTTGAAGTAGATATCACCTGCGAGATAGTCGGTAAGAAACCGGACCCCGACGGTATAGGTGATCAATCTTCCGGAGAACGCGAGGTGGCCGATTTCCTTTTCCGTCAAGACCTGTCCCATGCTTGTCATGTATCCCTCGGCAAGTGCTTCAAAAAAGTTCATGTCGAACCCGACGCTTGAGAGATTACGTTCATCTTCTTCTGAGGTGAGGGTGAACGTTCGGACCATGTCGCCAAAGTCGTAGAGGACCGAGGTCAGCATAACAGTGTCCAGGTCGATTATGCATACAGGTTGTTCGCTATGTTCGCTGAACAGCACGTTATTGATCTTCGTATCGTTATGTGCAACACGTTCGGGGATCTCGCCATTCTCCAGCAGATCGGTAACGATCGAGGCCGTAGGTTTGCGCGCAAGCACAAAGGCGATCTCGTCGCTCACGTCCTTTCGTCGATCGAGAGGATTCTCTGTGATCGATTCTTTGAGAGCATCGACTCGTCGCGGCGTGTGATGAAACCATGGGATTGTTTCATGGAGTGGCTCACCAGGAAGGTCGGTAAGCAGCTGCTGAAAGTTGCCGAAGGCTCTCGCAGCGCCGAAGGCCATCTCTGGCGTTGTGCATACGTCATGCGCACGCGATCGACCGATGAAATCATATGTGCGCCAGTAATTGTCCTGATCGTCGCGGTGATAGGTGCCTCCCGACTTTGCAGGGATGAGTCGCAGTCCCTGCATTTCTATTGAGTGATCTCCGGCACCAAGTCTTTTCTGGATGTGTGAGGTGACCCTATCGACGTTGTCCATGAGGCGGACAGGATCCTTGAAAACGTTCGTGTTAAGTCGCTGATGGATGTAGCGGGCGATGTGTTGGTCCTGTTGCCAGCAACTCAGGTAGGTGTCGTGGATATGCCCGTTGCCATAAGGCTCACAGCTTATGCAGGCCCCAGGAATATCGAAATCGTTTGTAATTCTTGCCCTGTCGTTTCTCATACCATCTATCGATATAGGATTGTGAGAAATATTCAAGTTTTATTCCTTGACTGGAAGGCCGGGAATGAGCAAAGTACGGCGCAATAGAAGCGACTGACTAGAGAGAGTAGTGAGAGGAAATCGATCGATGTGGAACAGCTTTCTTGGTTTGTTTTCAAACGACATCGGCATTGATCTGGGCACGGCTAATACCCTTGTATATGCAAAAGATCGCGGCATCGTTCTCAGAGAACCTTCCGTTGTCGCCCTGAATGCCGAGACCAAAAGGATTCTTGCCGTTGGTGAAGAGGCCAAGCGTATGCTGGGTCGCACGCCGGGAACTATCCAGGCAATCAGGCCGATGAAAGCGGGCGTTATCGCTGATTTTGAGATTACCGAGGCCATGCTCCGGTACTTTATCAAGAAAGTACATAACCGACGCAAGATGGTCAGGCCTAGGATTGTGATCGCCGTTCCCAGTGATATTACGGAGGTCGAGAAGCGTGCGGTCAAGGACTCGGCGACGCACGCGGGTGCCAGGGATGTTTTTCTTATTGAAGAGCCGATGGCTGCCGCTATTGGTGTAGGCCTCCCTGTGCAGGAACCTGCCGGTAACATGATTGTGGATATTGGCGGTGGGACCACCGAAGTTGCCCTGATTTCGCTCGCTGGAATTGTGTTCAGTCGTACTGTGCGAGTTGGTGGAGACGAGATGGATGAGTGCATCGTTCAGTACATGAAACGGGTGTATAATTTAATGATAGGAGAACGGACTGCAGAGCAGATAAAGATCACAATGGGATCAGCTTATCCTACGGGTGAGGAAATGACGATGGAGGTAAAGGGGCGCGACCTGGTTGCAGGCTTGCCAAAAACCCTGACCATAACCTCTGGGGAAATCAGGGAAGCACTACAGGAGCCAGTTTCTTCGATCATTGATGCTATCAGGATTACCCTCGAACGCTGCCCGCCGGAACTGTCAGCGGACCTGGTTGATCGTGGCATGATTCTTGCCGGGGGCGGGGCCTTGTTGACTGGGATCGACAAGCTCATTGCCGAACAGACCGGTTTACCCGTACACCTTACAGATGACCCTCTCAGCGCGGTGGCTGAAGGGACGGGTGTGGTGCTGAATGAACTTAGATTCTTGCGCAGGATGGCTGGCGCGTAGGGTCGAAGTTGCCTTGATTTGCTCTCTATTTCGTTCTCACGTTGGGCTAACGGGCCCGGAGGGGAGGACGCATGAACAGCAAGAAAACATTGGTTTGGACCACGATAGTCCTTGTCGTGATCATTCTTAATCTGCCGTTACCTGCCTCTCTTCGGATGAAGGATGGCGTGCGCGACGGACTCGCACCATTTCAGAATGTCATGACCCTCGTCCTGAGCAAGGGCAAGCGCATGTTCTCCGTCGTGACCGATGCCAACAAGGCCATCAGCGACAAGGAGGAGATGCTGAAGGAGATAGCGCTGTTGCGCGAGAAGGTGCGCCGGAATGAATCGCTCGCAGAGGAGAACGCAGGGCTTCGTGCTAACCTCAGGTTCAAGAAGAGATCACCACACAGACTGATCCCCTGTGAAGTGATCGGCAGAGGGGATATCAGCAGCTGGTGGCAGACTGTCCGGTTGAATAAGGGCTCCGTCCATGGCGTTAAGGAGGACCTCGCGGTCATAACCGTTGATGGATTGGTCGGAAAAACCACGCAGGTATCGAGGCACACGAGCGATGTGCTCCTGATTACGGATCCTAACTGCAAGGTCGCAGCACGTTTTCCCAGTGGTGGCGGGTTTGGCATAGTGAGGGGACAGGGCGTTACTTCCGCAGAGGATCCTTCGATTCAGATGCTTTATTCACTTAACCCATGCAGGATGGATTACATCGCCAAGACCGAGGTAATTCTTCGGGCAGACAGTGTCATAACCTCAGGGCTGGGCGGTACCTACCCGGCAGGCCTGAAGGTCGGTGTTGTGAAATCTGTCGAGGAGCACAGTTCCGGCCTCTACAAGTGCGTCGCTGTCATGCCTGCAGCCGAGCTGATGGATCTCAAGTACGTCTTTGTCGTCGTGAAGGAGCAGGCAGGCCAGTGACCATCTTGATCATGTTGTTTTCTGTGATCCTGAGCGCCCTTATCCAGGGAGCGATCCCTGAGTTTACCGCGCTGGGTCAGGCGCGGGTGCCGCTTCTTATCGGCGCGGTGATTTACTATGCGCTTAATCGTGAGAGTGAGCATATGGTGCTGTGCGCATTTCTTGCAGGTCTGCTCCAGGATGGGCTGAGCATGATGCCCATGGGGTGCTCGGTTCTCTGTTTCTGCGTCATTGGGTATATCGCCGGTAAATTCCGTGGAATAGTTGATGCGGGAGCATGGATCACGCCGGTCGCATTTGGAGGGTTGGCAGCATTTGTTTCTACATTACTGTTCTATGGCGTCCTGGCGAGGGAAGGCATGATCCATTGCTCTTTCTGGTGGGCTTTGCTTAAGGCATTAGGGGCAGGCCTGCTTGGCTTGGTGTCGACGCCGATAATCTTCAGGATCCTGGGACGCATGGAAGGGGCTACTCTTCGCTATGGCAGAAGCTGATTCTATTGATCGCGAGATACTGAGGGTCAGGGTGGTCCAGTTCGTCATGCTGGGTCTGTTCCTCCTTGTTATAGGTATGCTCTGGCGAATCCAGATCCTGCGTGAATCTCATTTCAAGAGTAAGCTTGCAACTCAGAGCATACGCCGTGTGAGCGTGCCTGGCCGACGTGGTGCCATATATGATCGTAACGGCCTGTGCCTGGCGGACAACAGGCCGAATTACTGCATAGCAGTCTACGTTGACGAACTGAGAGAGCCGCCTCCCTTGAATAGGACCGTTGACAAGGTGATGGAACAGATCAACGCAGTTGCGGAGTTAATCCAGGTCGAGCCACAGGTGACGCGTGATGATCTGTTACTCCATATCAGGAAGCGCCGGCCGATGCCGCTGTTGGCTTGGTGCGACGTTGACCAGACGGTGCTGGCGCGATTCGAGGAATGTCCTGTCAGGCTGGCCGGGATCGACATCATTGTGGAGTCCGTGAGGGTATATCCCCAGGGCAAACGTGCAGCGCATCTTTTGGGATATGTGGGAAAGACCAAGCCGGAGCAGGACGAAGAATGGCCTTACCATTTCTATGAGACAGAGATGGTCGGCAAGCAGGGTATAGAGAAAGTGTTCAACGAGACACTGAAAGGTGAGAGTGGTGTTCGGCTGATCGAAGTAGATGCTTCAATGTTCAAGCACCGTGTAATAGAGAAGGATGATTGGGCACCGGAGTCCGGGCAGGATGTGGCTCTCACTATTGATTCACGGATTCAACGGCTGGCAGAAGAAGCTATTGTCGGAAATCGCGGAGCTGTTGTGGTGGTTGACCCCCGCAATGGTGAAGTGCTTGCACTTGCCAGCGCACCTGCTTTTGATCCCAATGATTTCATTCCTTACTTGCCTGCCGCCGAATGGGAGAAGATGCGGAATGATCCCGCAAATCCCATGATGAACAGGGCAACTATTGCTAAGTATCCGCCGGGCAGTATCATCAAGCCGGTAATTGCCCTAGCTGCACTTGAAAAGGGGATGGGAACGGGTACCGCTTACTACTGTCCCGGGTACTACAAGCCGGGGAGAGGCAGGCCGATCAGTTGCTGGCGCAAAAGCGGACACGGCCAGATCTCGATGGATAGAGCGATCGAGCAATCGTGCAATACCTATTTCTGCAGGCTGGGTTTGAGTGTGGGCTATGAGAATATCTACAACCTCGAAAAGGATTTCGGCCTTGGTTGCAAGACAGGGATAAGCCTCGATAATGAGGCAAGCGGTCTGTTGCCAAACGACGCGTGGAAGAGACGGCACAGGAACAATGATGGCTGGCGGGCAGGGGACACATGCAACGTTTCCATAGGGCAGGGCTTCCTGCTGACGACACCGCTGCAGATGGCTGTGGTGGTCAGCGCCTTGGCGAATGGTGGTATTATCCATCGCCCCAAGCTGGTGATCGGTGACGTTGAGCCTGAAACATCGCCGCGTCGGATCAGGGCTTCGCAGGGCAACCTCGCCTTTCTCCGGAGAGCAATGACCGATGTTGTCCAGAGCAATCAGGGCACAGGTAAGCGTGCCCGGGTAAAGGGCGTTGAGATGGCCGGTAAGACAGGTACCGCACAGCATGGCAATAAGGGGAAGAAGCATGGTTGGATGATGCTTTTTGCTCCTGCTGAGAAACCGCGATATGCAGTTGTGGTCATTGTCGAGAATGTTGTTTCTGCCGGTGTGACGACCGCGCCCTGCGTGAAGAAGATCATGAAAGGTATTTTTGAGCTTGAGGCTACAGATGCCAATGCCCGTAAGCGAAATGATGCCCTGGCGAGGAGAATGCCATGATAGGGCCATTTGACGATTTCAGGGTATTGAAGAAGATGAACTGGCTTCTGAATATTGCCGTAGGGCTATTGATTATTCTTGGCATAATGTTTATCTACAGCGCCTGCTACATAGACGGGGATCAGGCGGCCGAGGGGGGCATCAAACACAGAAAGCAGATGCTATGGGCCATGGTTGGGTTAGTAGCTTATCTCACTGCTGCTCTATATGACTACCGCTGGCTCGGGCGTATCAGCTGGGTATTCTACGCTGCATGTCTTGTGCTTCTTGTTTCTGTGTTGATCGGTGGCGAGACCATAGGTGGTGCGCGCAGATGGCTTAAGCTTCCTGGCGGTGTGCTTCTTCAGCCTTCGGAACTGGCAAAACTCGCCGTCATTATAGTGCTCTCTCGTGAGTTGAGTAGACTCGGTAGCGGCTTGCGCAGGCTGCGCCTTGTGTTCCTGATGTTGCTGGTCACCGCAATACCGATGGCCTTGATACTGGTGCAGGATTTGGGAACTACGATTGTGTTTGTGCCGATAGTTTTCGCCATATTGTTCGTCGGGGGGGCGAGGATTCGTGTTCTGTTGCTGCTGGGTGGTGCCGTGTGCATTCTTGTCATGCTGGTGCTGGGCGCACTCTTCCTTCCAGCGAAGTTGGGGGTTGATGAGGAGGGCCAGGCCCGTGTGACCAAGGCAACTTTCCTGAAAGATTATCAGCGTCAACGCATCGAGGCGTTCTTTGACCCGGAAAAGTACGCGAGGGAAGCTGGATACAGCTACATCCAGACAAGGATTGCCGTGGGGTCGGGCGGTGTTTTCGGGAAGGGCTTTACCAAGGGAACGCAGAATATTCTTGGTTTCCTGCCGCGCTCAGTCGCACCAACGGATTTCTTGTTCTCAGTGATAGCGGAGGAGACCGGATTCGTTGGCTCTGTCGTCCTGCTGCTGCTTTTTGGGACTGTAATATCGTGCGGCATGCATGTCGCAGCATTAGCAAGGGAGAAGATGGGACGGCTGCTCTGTGTGGGAGTAGTGGCAATGTTCTTTTCGCACGCATTCATAAACGTTGCGATGATTGTTGGCTTGCTGCCAATAACGGGTTTGCCACTGCCACTATTGAGCTATGGTGGTTCATTTATGGTTTGTACAATGGGGGCGCTCGGATTAATTCAGAGCGTCTATATAAGGTCGCACAGACCACATTAGGAAAGTAATTCATGTAAAGAGGATCGGGCTGGTGCCGAATGTGGCCCAGCCTGGATCCAGATAGAGAGGTAGAAATGTTTGGCTTAAAGTTTCGTAAGAAGGGTCTCAAACGAGAGATCGTCATCAATGCGGAGAGCCTTGAGACGC
>JAUXFM010000118.1 GCA_030622955.1 Lentisphaerales bacterium | reverse complement strand
GTGTCGGTGGTTCGCCTATAGAGCCCTGCGATCTGTTCACTCCCAAGAAGCAATTTGTCCACGTCAAAAGGAAGACCCGCTCTGCAACATTGAGCCATCTCTTTTCACAGGGCACAGTAGCAGCCGATTGCTTTATAAGCGACGGGGTGTTCCGAAAGGCACTCAAGGAGATTGTGAAGAATGAAAACGCAAACCTGGCGAAGCACGTGCCGGATGGCCGCCCAACACCAAGCGAATTCGAGGTTGTGTATGCCATTGTTTCACGACCGACGACCAATTGGCCCGTTTCGCTGCCATTTTTCAGCCAGTTGAACCTGATGAATGCAGCCGATCATCTCGAACGTCTCTCGTATCGAGTCTCTCTAGTCAGGATTGAACAGTCATGAGCTTTCTCGACGAAGCACAACTCGAGATAGCCACCGTGGATTACTTCCGCGAGTTGGGCTATGAGTACATACACGGCGTGCAGATTGCCCCGGACGGTGAAGCCCCTGAGCGCGCCGACTACGGGCAGGTTGTGCTTGTAGGACGGCTGAGAGACGCCTTGACGAGGATTAACCCCGGGGTGCCGGACAATGCCATCGAAGAGGCCCTGCACCTGGTCACGCGGCCGGACAGCCCATCGCTCATTGTGAATAATCGAGCGTTTCACCGGATGATCACCGATGGCGTGGATGTGTCCTGGCGTGAGGATGACCATGAGCGCCACGGCAAGGTGTGGCTCATTGAGCGCGATCCGGCCAATCTGAACAAGAACGAATTCCTGGTGGTCAACCAGTTCACGGTCATCGAGGACAAGAAGAACCGCCGGCCGGACGTCGTGATATTCGTGAATGGTTTGCCTCTGGCTGTGATCGAGTTGAAGAATCCTACCAAGGATGTGGACGAGCGCGACCCCAAGAAAGCCCTGCGCCCGGCTTACAACCAGTTCCAGACATATAAGGCCGACATTCCCAGCCTGTTCGTTTACAACGAGCTATTGGTGATCTCCGACGGTTTCGCTGCTTTGGCGGGTACGCTGACCTCGGGTTGGGACCGTTTCATGCCGTGGCGAACCATCGATGGAGAGAGCCTGGCTCCCACTGCTTCCGTGCAACTCGAGGTCCTTCTGAAGGGCGTCTTCGAGCGCCACCGGTTCCTGGACTACATCTTCAACTTCGTCACGTTTGAGGACGACGGCAAGGAGATTGCCAAGAAAGCGGCGGCTTATCACCAGTACTGGGCTGTCAACAAGGCTGTCGAATGCACTGTTGAGGCCAGCCGTCCTGATGGTGACCGTCGGATCGGCGTGGTGTGGCACACACAGGGCTCAGGCAAGAGCCTGTCCATGGCGTTCTACGGCGGGAAGATCATCAAACACCCGGCGATGGAGAACCCGACGCTGGTCGTGATCACCGACCGCAACGACCTGGATAACCAGCTCTTCGGTACGTTCAGTGTCAATAGTGACCTGTTACGGCAGACGCCGGTCCAAGCCGAAAGCCGGGAGCACTTGAAAGCCTTGTTACGGGTGGCGTCGGGCGGGGTGGTATTCACCACGCTGCAGAAGTTCGAGGGCGGCGACGCGCTCAGTGACCGGGGGAATATCGTCGTGATCGCCGATGAGGCCCACCGCAGTCACTACGGCTTCAGTGCAAAACTCGACAAGAGGAGCGGTGAGGTCAGGTATGGTATGGCGAAGTATCTGCGGGACGCTCTGCCCAACGCTTCGTTCATCGGTTTTACCGGAACGCCCATCGAACTGGATGATAAGAGCACACCCGCTGTTTTCGGCGATTACATCGACAAATATGACATCCTCCGCGCCGTGGAGGACCACGCGACGGTCCCCATCTATTACGAATCGCGCCTCGCCAAACTGGAACTGAGCGAAGAAGAGAAACCGAGGATCGATCCTGAGTTCGAGGAGATCACCGAGGGCGAGGAAGAGGAAGAGAAGCACAATCTCAAGACAAAGTGGGCAGCCCTTGAAGCGATGGTCGGCACAGAGAAGCGGATCGGCCTGGTGGCCGCAGATGTGGTCGACCACTTCGAGGAGCGCTTGCAGGCCATGGACGGGAAGGCCATGATCGTCTGCATGTCGCGTCGCATCTGCGTGGAGATGTACGATGCGATCATCAAGCTGCGGCCGCAGTGGCATGGCGATGACGACGGGAAAGGCGTGGTCAAGATCGTTATGAGCGGATCAGCCTCGG
The DNA here is from genome assembly GCA_030622955.1 of Lentisphaerales bacterium. GTDB lineage: Bacteria > Verrucomicrobiota > Kiritimatiellia > JAUXFM01 > JAUXFM01 > JAUXFM01. The sequence goes on along the minus strand of JAUXFM010000118.1, from coordinate 5,028 downwards.
ACGAGCTTTCGTGGCAATCTCATATCCGCACCAAGGCAGCCCGGGAAACCATAGCCAAGCGGTTTAAGGATCCAGGAGACCGACTGAATCTTGTGATTGTACGTGATATGTGGTTAACGGGATTTGACTGCCCGAGCATGCACACGATGTATCTGGACAAGCCCATGCGCGGCCACAACCTCATGCAGGCTATCGCGCGAGTGAACCGGGTTTTCAAGGACAAGCCCGGCGGCCTTGTAGTTGACTATCTCGGCATCGCCGACGCCCTCAAACGGGCACTGCACACGTACACCGCCAGTGGCGGAAAGGGCCGGGCTACGGTCGACCAGGAACAGGCCGTTGCCGTAATGATGGAGAAGTACGAGGTTGTGCGCGACATGTTCCACGCCTTCGCCTACGAGACTATTCTGACCACTGAAGCGGCCAAGAGGATGGGCGCCATCGCTCAAGCAATGGAGTTCATCCTTGGGCTGGATGACGGCAAGAAACGTTACCTCCAGGCCGTCTCAGCCCTTTCCAAGGCTTTTGCTTTGGCGGTTCCTCACGAGCAAGCTCTGGCGATTCGAGATGAAGTCGGCCTGTTCCAAGAGATCCGTTCGGCTCTTGTTAAAACCACGGTGTCCGAGTCGGAGAGGACGCCGGATGAGATAGAGTCCGCGATCCGGCAGCTCATATCCCGCGTGGTCTATTCCACCGAGGTGGTTGACATTTTCGCGGCCGCCGGCCTCGAGAAGCCGGACATCTCAATCTTATCTGATGAGTTTCTGACGGAGATAAAACAGCTGCCGCAGCGTAACCTGGCACTGGAGCTTCTGAAGAAGCTGATCAACGATGAGATCAGAACCCACATGCGCAAGAATGTTGTCCAGGCCCGATCATTTGCCAAGATGTTGGAGCAAGCTGTTCGCAAGTATCAGAATCGCGCGATTGAAGCAGCCCAAGTAATCGAAGAGCTCATTCAGTTGGCCAAGGATATGCGAAAGGCGCAGACTCGCGGACAGGAGCTCGGTCTAACGGATGCTGAAGTGGCGTTCTACGACGCGTTGGCTGAAAATGAAAGCGCTCGAGATGTGATGGGTGACGAGCAATTGCGATTTCTGGCACAGGAACTGGTTGACCGCGTGAAGCAGAATGTGACCATAGATTGGCAGATTCGTGAAAACGCGCGTGCTCAGATTCGTGTTCTAGTAAAGCGCATTCTCCGCAGGCACGGGTATCCGCCGGATATGCAACAACGCGCAACAGAACTGGTGCTTGAGCAAACTGAGGTGCTCTGTGAGGAATGGGTGAGCGCATGAAAAGGCCTCTGACCACATGATCCAGTACCTGGAACAGATCGAGTATCACAAGGGCATGCTCAGGAAGGGCATGAAGCCGGAGAGCCTTACCCGGCTGGAGAGAACTGATAAGGAAGGTCTACAAGGTTGATCCCCTCACCCGTCCCGCTTGCGGCAGCGAGATGAAGAGAATCGCCTACATCGCCAACTTCATGCTATCTTCTCAAGAACGGCTGACGCCTCAGGCCCCACAATGCCATAGAAACACCCGTACAACCCGGCTGCCGAAGAGGTAAATTCCTATGATCAGGCAACCTATGGGCAAAACTCAGATGGGGGCGTCTCGGGAGACCCTGGAAGGGCTCCGGGGGGCTCCGAAGGCGTCCCCGCTACTTCTTCCTCTTCCTGCGCCATGCAGATGCTCTCGTAGAACTCAGGCCTTCTATCATCAATAAGGTGATTTCTCTGGGTTATCATCTTGTCATCTGCAAGGGCGGGATTGATGTCTATTATCCTCAAGTCCTCTTCCTCTTCATTCGCCCGCATCAGCACCTCTCCCCGCGGGCCGATCACCTGGCTCATCCCGATGAAGGTGAGCTCGATTCCCGCCCTGGCTTCGGTGCCCACACGATTGGTGGTGATGGCATAGACCCCGTTCTCGATGCAGCGCGTTATCATGGCTCGCGGACAGAAGGGAAGAACAAGATTCGAAGGATGACACACAATCTGTGCTCCCTTAAGGGCCAGCGCTCTCATCGCTTCAGGGAAGACCCAGTCGAAGCAGACCATCATGCCGACCTTAACACCCCGGAGATCGTACACATCGAATGGCAGGTCGCCGGGAGTAAAGAGCTCCTTCTCCCGGTCAAAGAGATGGACCTTGCGGTAGCGGGCCTTGATCTCGCCGCCGGAACTCAAGACACAGGTATTGTAACAGTCATCCCCGTCGCGCTCGGCGATGCTGCCCACTATCGCGGCGCCCATGCGGCGCGAAAGGTCGTTCAAGAAGGCGAAACTCTCTCCCCCATCTTCCTCGGCAAGTTCCATGAGCTCTTCCCTGGACTCGAAAACGTAGCCTGATGCGAAGAACTCCGGCAGGACGATAAGATCCGCCTTGACATCACTCAGGAAGTCGGCTACCCGATCCCGGTTCGCCTGCTTCTCTCCGAAGACCGGACCGAACTGAAGATATCCAACCCGCATGCTCGCTCCTCCGCCAAGTCCGGCATCCCGGGCTCCTTACGGTTGGGGCTTTTCCCACCCCGCCTGGGGGATTTCCCCCGACTCCGAGGCCCCGGTATCAGTAATGCCGGTTCACCATTGTGCGCCAGTCTATCATATCCTGTTTCAAATGAACAAGTTCTCAGATCCTCCGGAGCAATGTGCCGCAACCCTCAAGATGGCACGCCGCGTGCTTTGTATATGGATCGGGTCGCGCAACACACTCCCTCTACGGAGAAGTTCGACAGGGTCTACCGGGGGCTCGCACAAGCCCCGCACACAAAGGTGCTCCCGCAACCATGGAGCGAGCCCCTGGGAAACCTGTCACTCCAGAACTCACAAGAGAATCAAACTAAATGAAAGATCAAGATATCTTCAATAGTCCCCTCAACCCCAATAGCGAATCCGCTCCGCTCTTCATGCTCAATTGCCTGTTGTTCACGCGTGAGGAGACGATGCAGGCCACTGGAACGCCCGGTCCGCTCCCGGACCGTTTTGCCGGAAAGGTCGACGGTTACCTGACCGGCCTCCTGGCGGCGTTCTCCGATCCCTCAAACGTCGAGCACCTCTCGCCCCACCTTGCTGGATATGACCTGGAGGTGTTCCGCCGTCTCAAGCATTCAGACGATGCCACCGTGAGATACAGGATCTATAGAACACAAAGGGACTTTCTTCTCCTATCCATCGGACGGTTCGATGAGCGCGGGAAAGAAGCTCTCCCTGCAGGTCCGGAGTTCAAGCAAGGCAGCCAGGGCCAGATGGGAAGCAACAAGGGCTACTATCACTTCGCTTTCTCATACTGCAGCGGAGAGCCCGGCACGCCCGGCGAGATTGCCGAAGTCTACAAGCAGCTTTCAATGGGCTTCGAGAAATACTCGACAATCCTCACCTACTCGGCAGGCATGTACTATGACCTGGGCGAAAGGCTCGCTGAGGCGGAAGTCTACAATCTTACCCGTGCCACAGAGGCAACGGGGAGAAGGTCGGTGCTGGAGAGAAAGCGGAATGAATTCCTCGATGCCTACCTTGCCTGGAAGAAACAGCGAAACGAAGCTGCAAGAGACAGAATGCGGCTGGTAGCCGAAGACTTAAGATCCCTTGACCCGAGCTTTACCTTCAAACCTATGTAATCTGATCGTTCTCCGCTGAGCTTCACCCCCGGCGATTATCCCATGCTTCATTTGCTTCTTGTCTGCATCAGATGTGCCTATCTGCCCGTGTCCGGGTATAGCCAAATGGTGCCAGGGTATCCGCGGTCGCAGATAACACGGATTTCGCTCAGGTTGATTACCAATTGGCGAAACCCCTTGACACTGTTGCTTTTTTTGCTACAATCGTTGTAAAATTAGCAACGTCAAAATGAGGTGTCATGGCTAAGTCAAATCCACTGTTGAAGCAGCTCTTTTCATCAAACCTCCGAATCAAGGTTCTGTCCCACTTCTTCACCTATCCGGGCGAGAGCTTTCACGTCCGCGGGCTGGCCTCAGCAATTGATGAGTCTGCGGGCACGGTTGGCAGAGAGCTGGCAAACCTTGAGCGCGTCGGGGTCATAGCCTCTTCCAGGGTCGGCAACCAGAAACGCTATTCAGTTGAGGAGGAGTCTCCGATTCATGATGAGCTCCGCAGCCTATTCCTGAAAACTACTGGAGTCGGTGCAATCATAGGATCTGAGATGGAGAAGTTGGAGGGGATAGAGATCGTATTTATCTATGGCTCCTTTGCCACAGGCGAGGCCCATGCAGGCAGTGACATAGATCTCATGGTTGTCGGAGACATTCCTGAGAAGAAGCTCGCGCTTTCGATGGTGCGAGCTGAACGCAGACTTAGCCGTGAAGTCAACTATATGCTCTTCACTCGCGATGAGGTCGAGATACGCTTGGGTCAGGAAGGGGACTTTGTACACGAGGTGTTTCTGGGACCGAAGATAGTCCTATCAGGCAGGGCCGATCACAGACTTTTCCGAACTCCTTAAAGAGAGACGCATACGCCGCGGTAGATTCTCGCCGAAACAGGCGGAAGATTGCTTCTCGCTCGCTGCCCTTGACCTGGAGGCTGCGCAGGCTACGCTCAGTGCAAGCGCTGAATGGGCCTTCAACATTGCCTATAATGCGATGCACCAGGCAGGCCGCGCATACATGTTCCGAGGTGGTTACCGCACCATTGGGGAGGGGCATCACGCTGCCGTGATCAGGTTCCTCGACATTGCACTAGGGCCTGAATACAGCGATGTGCTTATCCTGATGGAGCGCATGAGACGACAGCGTAATCGGGCAACTTACGTTGTTGCGGGTATCATTACCCTCCGGCAAGCCAAAGAAGCGGTCGATACTGCTACAGGCTTTGTTGCGGAGATCAAGCATCGCCTGACGCCGGAAGGCTAGCCGAGGTCAAGAATGCAATTGACTCTGCGAATCAAATAGAAAAATCCCCGCCAGAGCCGCGTTCACAGCATATACTTGATCCCGGATTTAACCAGGTGGGTGCCCTATCTCACGTTTCATAGCTTCCGGTACAGTCCAGACATGCAATC
>JAUXFM010000070.1 GCA_030622955.1 Lentisphaerales bacterium | reverse complement strand
TGATGGCCCCCCAGACCGACCGGTGGTAGTCGGCATTGGGGTAGTAACCGACGAGCGTAGCGAGTAGGATTCATAGACTATCCTGATTGACTCTCAAACCAAGTTCGAATATCTTGAAGGAGGTTCGACCATCCTATTTCTTCACAATCAATTCCAGGTTCTTGATTTCGCAGGTTCCCTTGAATTGGCCACGGATATGATACCGCATCGATGTGGCGCCCACGGGCGTGCTGAACGTCTTTTTGGCTCTGGTCCATCCGTCGGCTGCCTTCATTGACGGCTCCTTCACGATGAACTGGTCCATGAGTTCGCGTTGTCGGGCCTGCACCTTCTCAATCGAGATCACGACGGCGACGGTGCCCTCGAAGTCATCACTTTTTCTGAAGGTAGCGTCCAACTGATACTTTTCACGTGCCCGTACAAGGATTTTCGGGGAGGAGACCATGATGGATTCGTTGTCAGTGCTGGACGATAAGATGATGGCTGCAGTATCGGGAGCGATTACAGCGACGCCAGCAGACTGTGCGTTCTCATTGTCCAGGAGTACGCACCAGCCGGAAATGGGTTGCCCCGGTTGAACGGCTTCGTCCAGTACGCGCAGCAGGTTCTCATTGCTGTCAAAATCGGCTGCAAGAATGGTGCTCATGTCACGGCCGACGACCTCCAGCTCATGCCCCCCCATGTCAGGCGCCGAGTGCGTTGTGGTCCGGCTATGAATCCAGAGTCCGATGATGAGCGTTGCAGCAAGAGAGAGAAGGGCGACCATGATCATGACGGTTGTCCTGAGGTTCCTGACATTCTTCTTCAGTTCCTGCAGGGACTCCAGTTTGACCGCGCCTTTTACTCCCTTTCTTGCTGAGTCGGGTGGGCTGAAATTGACGATGCTTCGCAGCGGCGCGACACCGGATCGAGGATCAGCAGTGAGGAAATAGCTCGGCTCTGACGGAATCCCCGCACGGTCGAGCGCCAGAATGTATGCATCAATGTCGAACGGAATTCTGTGCCACCAGATGGCGCCAATGTCTGTGTCAAATGTGCAGTAACTGGCACGCGCATCACCGTCACGTGGTTGTCCAAGAGATCCGACATTAACGATGTATCGCTTTTCTCCCTCCTCTATGTAGAAATCCTCTGGCTCCAGCATGTGCGGTTGGCCGCTCGCACCCAACACAAAGATTGCCGGTCTATGCGTATGTCCGACGAACAGCACCGGTTCCTGTGTAGCCTGCCAGGAGAGAAGTGCGGATTCAGGATCCTCTATATACTTGTACATTCCAGGGTTCGAAAAATCGCCGTGCGTACAGCGGAATCCGCTGCCGGCCAGGGAGAGTGGGATTGTGCGCAGGAATTCTATTGCCGGATCGCCAAGCTGATTCCTGGTCCATTCAATGATCTGAGCCGACTCATCACTAAAATATGAAATATCGAGCAGGCCGGCCAATGCTGCGTCGTGATTCCCGAGGACGAAATGATCTACATTGCTATAGAGAAGCTCGAGAACTTCTGCGGGATTCGGGCCATAACCCACCATATCGCCGAGGCAGATGATCTTGTCGACTTCTTGTGCCCGGATATCCACAAAAGCGGCATTCCATGCCTGGATATTGGCGTGTAGATCAGAAATTACCGCGTAGCGCATCTAGCCCCCTGTGGTGGAGATCCGAGATTAGAATATCGAAATCCGAAAGAAAGTCTAACCCCGAAATTCAAAAAAGATAATCAAAAAGGGTGCTCATCGAGTTTCGGAAAGAATGATTCTCGAATAGGGTGGCGTATCACCTGATCCGGGCATGTGCTAGTCCCCGAACTTGCAGATGGTGCAATGCCTGCAGTCGAGATTCTGGGGTGGCACAAAAGTCCTGCCCTGTCTGTGAGCAATGGCAGATTCCACCTTGTTCATCAGTGCCAGAAGGCAGCCAAGCGCGATAAACGCACCTGGCGGCAGGATCATCACGACCAGCGCTTGGTAGTTCTCTACGCGTGCAGGGATGTCAAGAAGCTTGAGATCACCCCAGACGGTCAACATGCCCTCCCCAAGAATTTCACGGCAACTTCCAAGGAGCGCCAATCCCAGTGTGAAGCCGATACCCATCCCAATGCCGTCAGCCAGTGACATCAGAACAGAATTCTTCGATGCAAAAGCTTCTGCACGCCCGAGAATGATGCAGTTTACGACTATCAGCGGGATGAAGATCCCGAGCTGACCATGCAGTTGATGGGCAAAACCATTCATCAGCAGGTCGACAATTGTTACGAACGACGCGATGACAACGATGAAGCAGGGGATCCTAACCTTTGAGGGGATCATGTTGCGGATGATGGCAATGACTATATTCGAACAGATGAGAACGAATGTTGTGGCCATGCCCATGCCCAGCCCATTCTCAAGAGAGGTGGTCACTGCCAGGGTGGGGCACATGCCAAGCACCAGGCGGAAGATGGGGTTCTCCTTCCAGAGCCCTTTGATCAGTTCTTTGTAGAATGTCATACGTTCTCGCTTTAAGCTCTTGCTCTTTGCCATCGAACCTTATCTTCTCTGGCAGTTACTGCACATTGTCACTTTTCAGAATTGCATCTTTATTCTTCACAAAGAGATCGATGCCTTCGCTCACAGCTTTGCAGACAGCGCGGGAAGAGATGGTTGCACCGGTAATTGACTCGATCCTGCCGCCATCCTTTTTGACCTTGATGGTTGTGCTCAAAGGGGCGCCGCTGAACTTTTCCTTGAACTTGGGCTTTTCGATCTTGGCGCCGAGCCCGGGCGTCTCGGTTTGCTTGAGCACATGAATTGCGTGGACTCCATCATCGGCGGTAACGCCTACCATGATCTTCATCTCGCCGCCGTACCCCTCCTTGCTGGTAACGGCAAAGGCGGTCCCGACATAGGCTTGCCTCATGGTGGCGACGTAGAAGACGTTGGTTTGCTTGCCGACAACGATCTCCGAAATATTCCTGTCGGGTTCGTTGTCGTATTCTGGTAATACTGCCTTGATGGCATCAAGCGTGTCTTGTCGTTCAGCTTTCCTGATGGGCTCTGTGGTGAGTTTGTCGACCAATGCCAGGCAGAGTCCGGCAATGACGCATATAGCGGTTAGCACGAGCACGAGTTTCAGTACTTCTTTCATTTCTTTGCCTTGAGATGTCCAAAGGTTCTGGGTTTTGTCACATTGTTGATGAGTGGTACCAGCGCGTTCATGAATAGGATGGCAAAGCTGACCCCTTCGGGATAGCCGCCACTCCATTTCCTGATGATCATGGTGAGCAGTCCACAGCCAATCCCGAATACGGCCATGCCCTTTTTCGTGATGGGGCTGGTCACCATGTCGGTTGCCATGAAGAAGGCGCCCAGCATGAGGCCGCCAGTCAAGATGTGATAATCGGGTCTCAGATTTGTTTCGGGGTCAATGGCGTAGAGAATACCCGCAAGAAGGGCCACGGTACCGATATAGAAGACGGGTACTTGCCAGTAGATGCAGCGTTTCCAGATCAGGTACAACCCGCCGATCAACAATGCCAGCGCCGATACCTCGCCGATGCAACCCGGTTGGTTGCCGAGAAAGAGATCCATAATGGGGTATTGCTCGAAGAAGCCGGCAGGAGCTGTGGCTGTCGAACTCCATGCTTCTTTCCACATCCCCAGTGGTGTGGCGGTCGTGGCAGCGTTAACGCTCATGAAACTGCCGCCCGGCATTGTCCAGGTTGTCATGCTGCCCGTGCATGCAATGAGAAGCATCACGCGCGCAGCCAGGGCCGGGTTGAAAGGGTTATACCCGAGGCCGCCAAAGACCTGTTTCACGATAATTATGGCGAAAGCAGAGCCGACAACTGCCATCCATGATGGGATTGTTGGGGGCAGGTTGAATGCGAGCAACATACCAGTCACGACCGCACTGAAATCATCGACAGCAGCTTCACGGCCCATGATCTTGCGCGAGATGGCCTCGGTCAGGATGCAGGTGCTGCAGCACATCAGGACCAATCGCAGTGCATTCAGCCCGAAGAAATACAGCGATGCAGCAAGTGCAGGCAGCATTGCGATGATCACCGTGAGCATGATCTTGCGCACAGTATCACCCGAATGCGCGTGGGGCGATGAGCTTACCACGTATTGCTGCGGACCGTTTGTCTTGTTATCCATTATCTTTTACACGCAAGCCGTTATGTTGTTGCTCCAAGGCTGCTCCCGCTGTTGTTCGCGAAACTTGGAACTTGTCCGGTATCCCTGATTCTCAGCATCACAGCTGTTGCGCTTCTCTTTTTCTTCTTCGATGCCCCGATACCCCAATACTCCCACACCCCTCTACTTCTTCTCCGCCTGTTCGCGTTTCCTTCTCAGCATTGCTTCGGCTTTGCCTCTGCGCATATGCTGGACCAGTGGCCTGGTTGCTGGACACTGGAAGGCGCAGCAGCCGCACTCGATACAGTCGAGCAGGTTCATGGCTTCAGCTGCTTCATAGTCCTCTGCTTCAATAAACTGGCTCAATTCGCTTGGGACGAGGCGCATAGGGCATCCTTCGACGCATCGTCCGCAACTTATGCATGGTGTCGACGAAAAGGCTGTGACCTGGGATTTGGCTAGGAACAGGATGCCAGAAGTGGTTTTTGTCGTTGCGAGTTCTTCCGATGCGATTGCGAATCCCATCATAGGGCCGCCGCAGATCAATTTGCAGGCGCTGTTATTAACTCCACCACAGAACTCGACCAGATGACTGATGGGTGTGCCGATTCGGGCAACCACGTTCGATGGGCGCTGCAATGGCACGCCTGTAATCGTGGTCACACGTTCGGTGAGCGGCTTGCCATCGATGACAGCATCACGAATTGCTGCTGCGGTTCCCACGTTCTCGACGAGTGCGCCGATGTCCATTGGAAGGCCGCCACTCGGCACCTCCTGACCGGTGACCGCATAAATCTGCTGCTTCTCAGCACCTTGTGGATACTCCGTGTTAAGTTCGACTATCTTGATATCGCCATGGAGTTTTGAAGCGGCACGCTCCATTTCCTTGATCGCTTCTGGTTTATTATCTTCGATTGCGATCCTGACCGTCTTAACACCCAGTATGTGCTGAATAATGCTGATCCCTTCGACAATGCGTTCAGGTTGTTCCAGCATCAATCGGTAGTCGGCGGTGAGATAGGGCTCACATTCGGCACCATTGACTATTAGAGTGTCGATTGTCTTGCCCGGTGGTGGTGAGAGCTTGACGTGGGTAGGGAAGCCGGCACCACCCATACCTGCAATGCCGCAATCGGCGACGGCGGATATCAGGTCTTCCGGGTTGGTCTGCTGCCAGTTCGCATTGCCTTGCAAACCGGGATCTACCTTGTCTTCGCCATCAGGCTCAATGTCTATTGATGCCGCGACCGCCCCTGTTGCCGTAGGGGCAGTATTGACGGCCTTGACGATTCCCGAAGTAGGGGCATGGACCGCTGCAGAGATGAAGCCAGCCGGTTCACCGATTCGCTGGCCGCGCAGGACGGTATTGCCCTTAGCCACGGTTGGTTGTGCGGGAGCTCCCAGGTGTTGGGACATCGAAACCTTGAGCAATACCGGCATCGTTGGCGTCTCGAGTTCCCTGTCCCTTGCGAGTTCCTTGTGGTACTTCGGATGAATGCCGCCGGGCACTGTATATGTGGCTTTTGTCGTCATTCTGCCAGTTCAAGTTGGCCAAGTTCTTCCCTGGCGGATGTCATCCTGCGTTCAACGATTGTGTTCATCGGGCACTTCTCAATGGCTTTTGAGCCGTCAAAGGGCTTTGTGTAGTCCACCGTGGCGAGCGTGCCATCCATTGAAATCTCTTTATTTTCAACCTGCTTCGTGCAGAGCGTGCAACCGATGCAGCCGACCTTGCAGTACTTCTTCACGACCGGGCCCTTGTCTTTTGAGCTGCAGAGCACGTGGATAGTCGCAGTTTCCGGGATGAGTGTGATCAGGTGCCTGGGGCAGGTTTTGACGCAAGCGCCACAGCTGATGCAGAGTTCCGGATGTACAATTGCAAGGCGCCCATCGGTTATCTCGATGGCGCCGGTGGGGCATACTCGAGCGCAGCTACCGTAACCGAGGCAGCCATAGGGGCATTTCTTGTCGCCGCCGCCTGTAGCGTGGGCCGCGAAACAGTCGGCGATGCCGTTATAGAGAAACTTGCGCTGGGCATGTTCATCTGAGCCGTTGCATGCAACAAGTGCAACCTTACGGTTTGCAGCAGTAGCATCCTTGTTCAGTAGTTTGGCCAGCGATTTTAGCACGGCATTGCCACCCGGCGTGCAGAGGTTGATCTCTGCGTTCTCCACGACAACGGCCTTAGCGTAATCGGCGCAACCTGCGAAACCGCAACCGCCACAGTTGGCGCCAGGCAACAGGTCCTGTGCCTTTTCGATTCTTGGATCCTCTTTGACGGCAAAGAATTTCGATGCGATGGCCAGCAGTGCACCACAGACCAGTCCGCTGCCACCGACCGTTACGGCCGCCAGAACTATCGGATTAGTAATACTCAGTTCCATCTTCTTTGCCGATTAACTAGTAACAAATAACAAATAACCAATAACTACGGCGCAATGGTCGCGCCGCTCACAGTTTCACCATATTCGCAAACATCAGAAACACCAGGCTTAGCAGTCCTGCGGTTACTAGCGCTATCGCTATGCCCTGGAATGCTTTTGGTGGGTTGGCACGGTCGATCTTTTCCCTGATGCTCGTGAACATTATCAGGGCGAGCGCAAAGCCCAGTGCTGCGCCGAATCCGAATACTATAGTTTCAACAAATCCGTGTTCATTCTTGATGTTCTTGACGGCAACACCCAGGACGGCACAGTTGGTCGTAATAAGTGGGAGGAAGATTCCGAGTGCCTTGTGCAGGGCTGGCATAGTCTTTTTGAGGACGATCTCAACGAATTGCACGAAGGTTGCAATGACAAGGATAAACGCAATGGTTTGAAGATACTCGATCTTCAGGGGGGTGAGAACGAATTCCTGCAATGCCCATGTCACGATTGATGCGCAAGTCATTACGAAAATCACGGCCAGGCTCATGCCTATAGCGGTAGACATCTTCTTCGAGACGCCAAGGAATGGGCAGATTCCGAGGAATTGCGTAAGCACGAAGTTGTTGACTAGCACAACACTGATAATAAGGAGTAAATATGGAACCATGTCCTGCCTTTAAGCTTGAAAGAGTTTGCATAATATCGCAACCATGAAGGGAGGGAAAGCAAAAACGGGAAGCCGACCTCTCGGCACAAAAAAAGGCCCGGAAGAGGTCGTTTCTCCTCTTCCGGGCCCGTCGAATCTATCGATGGTTTGCTATCCGAGAACGATCATGACGAACACCATGACGAAAATTGCTACGGTTTCGATGACTCCAAGGGCTGCCAGGTAGTTCGTGAAGCCCTGACCTGTTTCTGCAAGGGCATGTGAGGCACCGGCACCTGCCTTGCCCTGCAACCATGCCGAGAAACCTATGGCGAGACCCGCAAAAACGCCGCCGCCCACCAGAGCGTGAAACGGAGCACCTTCAGCAGCCTTTGTTGACATTGAAAACATGAGGATAATGCCGTAGATCGTTTGTGAAAGAGGGGCCCCGACAAAAGTTAATAATTTGAAGGGCGCTGCTTTGTTTTGGGCATAGCATTTTTTCCATGCTCCGATTGCCGCTGCGCCAGCAGCGCCAGTGCCAAGTGCTGAGCCAACAGCGGCGAGGCTTACGGCTGCTATGGCACCAAGCTTCCCGAGTGATTGTCCAACTAGATCTACTGTTTCTGGGTCCATTGTTCGTCTCCTTCTTTCTATTTGATGAACTATACCTTCTTGTTTGAGAATGGTTTGTAGGCTGATCCTGCCCATTCCAGCTCTTTGTGTGTTGAAAACTCCAGAGTGTTAAGTCTCACGCCGTGAACTAGAATCCCCAAAGCACAGAGGAGAATATTAAGACCGTGCCCGAATAGAAGGATCAGTGCGGCAAGGGGTGCGGTCCAGATCTTGGTGAACCCGACGCCTATAGCCATGTCGTTGAAACTCTTTGCCACATAGAATGTGGCCATTCCGACGGCGAACAACCTGATGTAGGAGATGACGTCAACGAATGAGCCAATAACGGTCAAAGGCAACATGGCATGACTGATCCAATCTTTCTTGAAATCCTTTGGCGCTGTCATGAACGCGATAACGGCCACCATGCCGATAGCGCCGACGATCATTGTCCAGTTGGGAAGCGTTTCAGATAAGACCATCGTCCTTGCCCCATAGAACATGGTCCAGATCAATCCTGTCCATCCCAATTGAGCTATGAATTTCTTGTTAGGATAGAGGGCCACCGCATTCCAGATATGAGCAATGGTTAGATGCAGGGCACCGATGAAGAAGCATAGTTTCATTATGTTATTCTGACTCACATCAGGATCCGTCAGCCAGTTCAGGCGCAGATTCTGCAACATAACGGGTAGCACATTGGCCTCGATGCCAAAGTAATTCCCCGTGATTACGCCCCAGCCAATAGTGCAGAGACTGAGCACACCAAAGAGAGCAAATGGATAGAACGGAGCCGATGGCAATTTGCGTCTCAGCAGAACTGTGAGCAAGAGGAACAGTGCGCCATATCCCGCATCTCCTATGAGCATGGCGAAGAAGATGCTGAAGAACAGCAGGAATACAGCGCTGATATCTGCTTCATGGTAACCTGGAACAATGTTGATCATGTCGATCAGTGCTTTGATCGGTTTGACCCAGCGTGGATACTTTATGAGTGTTGGAACGGCGTCTTCGTCAGAAGGATCCTCCACCAGTAATCCCCATCCGTGATTGGTTGCGCAGTGTTGTAATCGTTTCGTGGTGTCAACCGGGCAGAAGCCTTGAAGGTATGCGATATTCTTTGTTGTACCCATTCCACTGCGTGCAGTCAGAAATGTGCGTGTTTTCTCGATTTCATTTTCAAGAGTGAGCAAGCTGGGGATAGAAGAGACAAGTTCTTTCAAGCCACCCTCTATTGTTGCCATTTTCTTCTCCGCATCGTCGATCGCATCTTCAAGCTCGGCGAGCGAATGTTCCGGAGTCGCGAATTCGCTGTGATCCCAGCTGAACTTCTGCTCAGCGACCAGTGCCACGTAAATAGTGGTCTTTTCTCTTCTCAACACTGTGAGCTGGGTGTTCTCAGGCGGGGTTATGTCGCTATTAGCCGGTAGCTGGTAGAGCTTTACTATTATGCCTTTTTCCGCAAGAGTCCTGATCGTATCGGGGTTGAAATTGCCGTAAGGCACAAGTGCGGCCAGTTCTTTTCGACTATTCTCAAGATCATCAGAAAGTGCCTTCCTTCTCGATAGCAATTCTTGTGCTGCTTCAACGATCTGGCGGCCTTTAGCAATGTTTTCTGGTGTCGGGGGGCAAGGTGCGTCGGGTTTAGCGGCTTTTGGGGTCAGGAGTTCGAGCTGACAGCGAGTTTCTTCAACGACATTGCCTTCAGCTATCGCAGCGTCGAGATCGTCGCTTTCCGGTGCATTGACAGGGTCAAGATGCATAACACCGAGGTCGCGAAGCTTGGCGAGCGTCGAATCCCGGTCCTGCTCCATGCAGAGCAGCGTTATCTTCTTCATCTTTACGATCATGTTTGAGTTCCTTCGTTTCGCTCGGAACCGGTTGTTAAGTTGTTTGTTGCTGAGTTGTTAGGGCTCATAGATCAATTAACTAATAACAATTAACTAATAACTACGGCATAAGCCGCAGTGCGGCTCATGCCGCCTCATCCCTCTCCTCGGTTTCCGGGGTTCTGTTCTTTGCGATCTTCGCGCGTGCAACGGCAGCCGTCTGCTCATCACCAAGGAATATCTTGATAACTCTGATGTTCTCTTTGCATTCTGGGATCTTTACCTTCTCGAACAAATTTACGCGCTGTGATGTTACCCTCAGTTCCTCAGCCAGCAGTTCTCGCTGCTTATCAAGAATCTCGCGCTCAATGCGCAGCTGCACCAGGCCCTCCACCATGTCGAGAGCATCGTCGTACCAGGTCGGCGTGCTGAACAGATCGGGGGTCTTCTTCTCCATCACGATCTGGTCGAAGATGGGAATAGCTATGCCAGCGATATTGCCTTCCTCGATCTTCACTGCCTTGAGGGAGATAAGCTGCTCAATCTTGCCAGGTTGATCCGGTTCTGTCGCTGCCGCGAGAGGATCTGAGAAAAGCGTGAGCCAGGTGGCAAGGTGAGAGCGCATCTCTTTCTCGGCGGCTTTCTTCACCCCGACCTTGTGGACGACTGCATGGACTTCGGCCTGGAGCTGCTGTTTCTTGAGCTGGAGCATGGGCAAGAATCGCTCGAAGCGTGAGAGCGACTCGCGCTGCGTCTTCAGCTCATTCTTTGTATGTTTTATCTTTGCCATGGGTCAATGGGTTGTGGTTGTTGTCGATAAGAAGCGGCGTTCCTTCGTGAGAAACAGTCGACGCGATGTTTGCAAATCCGTTGTGTTGTCGGACTCCTCGCGTATACATATACTGCTGCTCATCGCTTCTCTCTGCATTTCAGGTTTCCGCCCTTATCCCTGTTTCTTGGGCCAAAACTGTTCCAGCAAACTTGAATGGATTCCTGTTTCCACTGGCTCAAAGCAGTCGGCCAGGATTTCCCAGCCGAGATCCAATGCCACTTCGAGCGTGATGTTAACCGACAGATCCATCATTTCTTTCTCAAAACGATCGCCATACTTGATCAATTTCTTGTCCCACTCACTCATGCGGAAGCCCATGGACTGCTTCTCGAGGGTTTCCCTGTATCCGGCATAGAGCTGGATCATGGTATTCATGATCGTGCGGTGATCGGGTCTGGTGTCGCCATTGACCTGCTGCTTGAGGCGGCTGAGCGAACCGAATGGTTCGATGCGCCCATCTCTGAGGTAGAACTGGCCTTCCGTAATATAGCCGGTATTGTCAGGCACTGGATGCGTTACGTCATCGCCCGGCATCGTGGTTGCCGCAAGGATGGTGATGGAGCCGGCCGTATCGAAGTCGACCGCCTTTTCGTATCGTGCGGCAAGCTGACTGTAGAGATCACCCGGATAACCACGATTTGAAGGGATCTGTTCCATGGTGATGGCGATTTCCTTCATGGCATCTGAGAAGTTCGTCATATCGGTCAGTAGCACCAGTACTCGCTTGCCTTCAAGTGCGAATTGCTCCGCAACAGCAAGACTGACATCTGGAACCAGCAGGCACTCAACGATGGGGTCGGATGCAGTGTGAACGAACATGACGGTTCTTGATAGCGCACCACTCTCCTCCAGTGTGTCTCTGAAGAAGAGGTAGTCGTCATGCTTGAGGCCCATCCCGCCCAGGATGATGATGTCGACTTCTGCCTGCAATGCTATCCGGGCAAGGAGCGGGTTATATGGCTCGCCGGCACGTGCGAAGATCGGGAGTTTCTGCGACTCGACAAGCGTATTGAAGATGTCGATCATCGGGATACCCGTTCGCACCATGTTTTTGGGAATGACGCGCTTAGCCGGATTGACCGAGGGGCCGCCAATATCGATCAGGTTGTCAGAGAGGACAGGGCCCTTGTCGCGTGGTTTCACTCCGCCCGTGAAGATCCTGCCCATCAGCGCATCGGAGAAGGGGACCTGCATGGAATGACCAAGGAATCGCACCTTGGCGTCTGTTGCAACGCCCCTGCCACCCGCAAATACCTGGAGTGAGACCTCGTCGCCCTTGATCCTGATCACCTGTGCCAGAGATGTTCCGTTTCTGGAGGAGACCTCGGCAAGTTCTCGATACTTGATGTCCTCCGCGCGGATATTAATAACGTTTCCGGCGATATTCTCAACATGGTGATATACCTTATGCATGGGGGCTCACCTCCTTGATCGCTCCCTTGATTGTGGTCTCTAGCTTCTTGAATTCATTTGAATCCATTTCTGTACGGTTCCAGTCCTTGGTCGTCTGAGTCAATTGATGGAAGAAGCGTCGCCCGGTCTCCTTGTCCGGGAACACCAGCTCTTTCCTTAATATGTCTACGAGTAAAGAGAACACATGTTGTTGTCGCTCTGATGACGATGCTGCATCCACAGGATCAAAGGCGTCCTGCTGAAGATAGGTTGCATCGATATACTCTGATTTCAGGTAGACAATGAAGTCATCGATGGATGTCCCTTCTTCACCCACAACCTTCATCATCTGATCGATCTCGTTGCCTGTTCTCAGCATAGTGCGGGCCATCTCGACGTCTTCTTCATTGACAACGCTGTTGTATTTACTCCAGCTGTCGAGGGGATCGATTGCGGGGTAACGACGCGCATCCGATCGGGCCCTGGACAGTCCATGGAAAGCCCCGACAACCTTGAGAGTTGACTGGGTGACCGGTTCGTCAAAGTTTCCACCGGCAGGACTGACCGTACCGCCAATAGTGATGGAGCCGGTAGTGCCATCCTTCAGTTCCACCAATCCGCCGCGCTCGTAGAAACTGGCAATGACAGATTCGAGATAGGCCGGGAATGCTTCCTCGCCGGGGATCTCCTCGAGACGGCCGGATGTTTCGCGAAGGGCCTGTGCCCAGCGTGACGTGGAATCTGCCAGGAGTAGTACATTCAAGCCCATCTGCCTGTAGTATCCCGCGAGCGTAACAGCGGTATAGACGGATGCCTCGCGAGCGGCTACCGGCATGGAGCTGGTGTTGCAGATGATAATTGTTCTGTCCATAAGGCTCTTGCCGGTGCGCGGATCCTCGAGTTCGGGGAACTCACGCAGTGTTTCAACGACTTCACCGGCACGCTCGCCGCAGGCCGCGATCACCACGATGTCGACTTCGGCGTGTCGGCTGGTGATCTGCTGCAGGACCGTTTTGCCTGCGCCAAATGGACCAGGTATGCAGTAGGTTCCACCACGGGCAACAGGGAAGAATGTGTCGACCAGCCTGATCTTTGTGGTCAGAGGCTCAGTAGGTCGGAGTCTTTCCTTGAATGCCGTTATTGGCATTTTTACAGGCCAGCGCTGGAGCATTGTCACATCATGTATCTCGCCGTTTTCGTCTTTGAGCGTGGCTATCTTGTCGTCAAGCGTGTAGGTTCCCGCCTCAACGATGCTTTCCACGGTGTAGTTCCCGCGCATGGCAAAAGGGACCATTATGCGATGCTCGAAAATGCCTTCGGGCACCGAGCCGAGCGACTCACCTGCGGTTAGGGCATCGCCCTTCTTGGCTTTCGGCGTGAAGTCCCATTTACTGTCGCGTGGGAGTGAACTCAGATATGTGCCACGCTGCAGAAAGAAACCGCATTCTTCGGCAAGACG
>JAUXFM010000002.1 GCA_030622955.1 Lentisphaerales bacterium | reverse complement strand
TCTGCACAACATCATGCGATAGTCACGATATCATGCCGGTGCGGACTGACTCGCCGGATAGTTTTGCAAGAGGCTCTACAGCTACCGGATTGCTGAAATTCGAAACAAAAGATTGTTGTCTTGCTGAGCTGTTCGGGGAACACATGGTGTGAATAGCGAACAATATGCAGCCTCGTATGCAGTGTGAGTATCCACAAGTGCAAGAATTGGCATTTTGATTCGATTATAAATGAGCATGACTATTTGACGTATTGCTCGTGGATGCTATAGAATCCACGCTTCAAATAAACGGCGAGCATGATAGAAACAAAGAGGAGATAGCGAAATGTCAGACAACACAAAAGCCGATGTCAGTAGTTCGGATCAGGCGGCAGTTGCGCGCCTGTCGGAAGCAAGAGACAAAATTGTAAAAGAACTTCGCAAAGTCATCGTCGGCATGGACCATGTCGTTGATGAAATGATGATCGCGATTTTTGCTCAGGGTCACTGTCTTCTTGTTGGTGTGCCGGGCCTCGCGAAAACCTTGCTCATCAGTTCGCTGGGGCAGGCGCTCTCGCTTTCTTTCAAGCGCATCCAGTTCACTCCGGATTTGATGCCTTCGGACATTACCGGAACCGAGGTGCTTCAGGAGGATCCTGAGACCAGGCAGCGTGTATTTAAGTTCCTGCAGGGCCCCGTTTTTGCGAATCTGTTGCTCGCAGACGAAATTAATCGTACCCCGCCCAAAACTCAAGCCGCTCTTCTGGAAGCCATGCAGGAAAGACAAATTTCTTCTGGTGGTGAAGATTACCCGCTGCAAGAGCCGTTCTTCGTGCTGGCCACACAGAATCCGATTGAACAGGAAGGTACTTATCCTTTGCCCGAAGCGCAGCTTGACCGGTTCCTCTTCAATATCTTGGTCGACTATCCATCGCTTGATGAAGAAATCGAAATCATGAAACGCGTCACGAGCCAGGAAACGGTTGTGCTGAACGAAGTGCTTCATGCCGACGACATCATTCAGCTCCAGAAACTCGTTCGTAAGATCCCGGTCGCGGATCACATGTTCGATTATGCCGCGGCACTGGTCAGGGCGACACGCCCAACGCAGCCGGAGGCGCCGGACTTCATTAAGAAGTGGTTGGGCTGGGGTGCAGGACCACGTGCTTCTCTCTACCTGATTCTCGCAGGTAAAGCGCGCGCCATTCTGCGCGGTCGATTCCATGTCGCACTGGAAGATATTCAGGCGGTAGCGCATCCTATCCTGCGCCACAGAATTATTCCCAATTTTGTGGCCAAATCGGAAGGGCTGGATTCGGACAAGATCATCACGAAACTGATGGAAACGATTCCGTCGGACGAAAAGCTGAAGAATGCCTCAAACTGAAACAAACCAGCTGCAATACTTTGACCCTGCGACCCTGCAGAAGCTGGGCGGCCTGGAAGTAATCGCCCAGACGATTGTCGAAGGCGTCAGAGTGGGCGTGCACAAGAGCCCGTTGCGTGGGTTCAGTACGGAATTCGCGCATCACAGGCAGTATGTACCCGGGGATCCTGTACGTCACCTGGACTGGCGGGTATACGGCCGCACTGAGCGCTATTATATCAAGCTCTACGAGGCGGAGACGAACTACGACGCGAATTTCCTCATAGATACGAGTTCATCAATGAGGTATGGCTCGGGCGACATCAGTAAGGTGGAATACACGAAGTACCTGGCTGCTTCGATGGCGTACCTTATAGTGCAGCAGCGCGATTCGGTCGGTATGGGGTTCTTCGACGCGGAACTTCGCAAGTATATCCCGCCAAGAAGCACGATGGGCGTAATTGGCATTATGGACGAGGAAATGAAGCGTGCTAAAGATGAGCCGCTTTCAAACATCGGCAAGCAGCTTCACGATTTCGCAGATCGAATACCACGGCGCGGCCTGGTGATGCTGTTTTCAGATTGCTTTGACGATGTCGAACATCTCATCTCGGGCCTGGATCATCTTCACTTTGAAGGACATAACGTCACGGTCTTTCATGTCATGGATCCCTACGAGCTGAAGTTTCCATTCAAAGGGACCTGGCAATTCAAGGGATTGGAGAACGAGGAACCGCTGACAACTCAGCCGCAGAGGATACGGGACGCATATCTCGAAGAACTCCGCAAGTTTCAGGCAGCTATCTCGGCAGGTTGCGAGAGATGCCAGGTTGACTATGTGCTCGTCGATATCTCGCGACCGGTTGACGTCGTAATAATTGAATATCTCCGTAGAAGGATGAGAGCAAAAGGGATGGGGACGTCGGGATAGGGATGAGGGCTGAGACCGGCGAGGAATTTTGGCGAGTTTAGAGTATTGGTACATTCGGATTCAGGATTTGTTAACTAGAATGACGTAGAGCGAGACGAGAGAGATTTAATGTCTTTTCTAAACCCATGGTTACTATTCGGCCTTTTGGGGGTTGGATTGCCGATCCTTATCCATCTGCTCAACAGGCTCAGAGTCAAGACAACCGACTGGGGCGCGATGCTGCTGCTCCGCCGGGCGTTCAGGGTTCGCGCCAAACAAATCAAGCTTCGCGATATTTTGCTGATGATTCTGAGATGTATGATCATTTTGTTCATTGTCCTGGCTCTTTCACGACCAACGCTCATGCCCGAAAGCGGGGGATGGGCGCTTGGGGAGAAGACTGCAGGCGTGGTTATTGCCCTCGACGCTTCATACAGTCAACTGCACAAGCCAGGCGCAAATTCCCGTTTTGATGAAGCACTTATGGCGACCAGGCAGATCATTAAGTCGCTGAAACCGGGCCAGCCTCTTTCCCTGGTCCTTATGGGTAACCGCAACAGGACGCTTCTCCGCAACGCCGGTTACAATGAAGCACGCGTTGAGAAAATACTTGGTGATCTCGAGCCATTGTCGGAAGGTTTGAATGTTGAAGCATGTATCGGCGAGCTCAAGCAGCTTTGTGAAGAATTGAAGAGTCCCGGTCGTGAGCTTTACATTATAACAGACGCGCAGGCAAAAGACTGGCAGTACATTACCGACGCCACAGGCCAGGAATTCCACGATCTTTCGGATCTGGCGAAGATCTTCCTCGTTCCCATCCGCAATGGGAACAGTGAGAATTTGGGCCTGACGCGATTTGAATTGGTCTCCGGTAGTCTACGACGCGGTTCAATCGTTCGCTATGCTGCGACGGTTCATAACTTCGGTCGTTCCGATCGCAAGGGTGTCAGGATCTCGCTTGAAGTGAACGCAACACCTGTTGATGAGCGCTTGATCGATACGATACCAGCCGGCGCCAGCGTTACGGTTCCGCTTTTTGCGCCACTCAACGAAGCGGGGATTATGCGTCTTACGGCTAAGTTGGATCATGACGAACTGTTGATCGATAACGAGAAGCACGTTGTGGCGGATGTCAGGGAAAGCACGTCGGTGCTCTGTGTAGATGGCTCTCCTTCAATAGAGGCTTTCAAGGGCGCGACCGATTACCTGGTACGTGCGATCCAGGCGAGAACAAGCGGTGACGTAGCCGCAGGCATAAATTTGAAGGTCATCCCATGGCTTGGCCTGCCTTCAGAACAACTTTCGGATTATGATGTAGTGTTCCTTGCTAATGTGCCGGAAATCACCAGGGAAATGGCGTCGGGATTCTACGATTTTGTTCAGGATGGTGGCGGCCTGGTTATGTTTCTCGGTGAGAATACGGATCCGGATCTGATGAACGAGCGTATGAGTCGTGGTCGTTCAAGCTTGTTGCCTGGAAAGCTTTTGGGCGTAACAACGCGGCTGCTGGGTGAAGATACCGCACCCATGCATCTGGATCCCGAGATGCCTGATCATCCACTCGCAAGGGCATTGAGTTCGCTGCCGCCCGATCTACTTGGCGAAGTATTCTTCGAGAACGTCGTTGAGACTGAGCCCAGTCCGAAAGGCCGCACCATACTGTCGGTCGCAGGTAAGGGATATCCGGTGTTGCTTGAACAGAACCTGGGTCGTGGTAAAGTGCTGCTCTTCACAACGTCGGCAAACCGTCAATGGAACAACATGGTTATTAATCCGATGTACCCGATATTGGTCCAGCAATCCATAACGCACCTGACAAGGCGCGACTACGAGGTGCCGCTGGCAGTGGGCGAACCGGTTATTCTTCCTCTGACGGGTCAGCTTATCGGCGGCGAAGTCTCAGTTGAAGATCCTGATGGCAAACCGATGCCCCCGGTCAAGGCAAGCGAGCGACAGGGCCAGGTTGTTGCCGAGCTGAAGAATCTCGAAAAGGCCGGCTTCTACAAGGTGAGATACAGTCCCACATCACCAGGGGTCAGCATGGCAGCGAACGTGAACACCGCGGAATCCGATCTGACAGGATTGGACAGAGGTGCGTTCAAGAAAGTGTTTGAAAACATCCCGGTCAAGATGATTGCAAACAAGGATGGAATCCTTGCGGCGATTACCGAAGCTCGAGTTGGGCGGGAGTTGTGGCGAATGTTCCTCCTTCTGGGTCTCCTGGGCCTGACAGCGGAAGCATGGTATGCACGCAGGCGGACCAGGGGAAGAGGGAAAGAAAATTGAAGAATAGACGGCTGGAGAGAAAATGATTGGCGGATTAACAGGAATGATGTTGCTGGGCGAGTTACATTTGAACCAGCAGTGGCCGGTGTTGCTCGTGGGGCTTTTCATCGTAGCTGCTGTCGGTGTCTCGATCTGGCTCTACCGGGGCGAATCGGAGCTGCAAAAACAGATGCGGCCAATGCTTGGGATTCTCCGCATTCTTTCCATGATGCTTCTGATTCTCGTATTGCTGGAGCCCAGCATCCGTACAGGTGAAGAAATGCCGGTATCGAAGCGCTTGATAGTGATGGTCGACGTTTCGGAAAGTATGGGCATTCGCGACACGCGCAAGGCACATGAAGATTTGATAGAAGCAGCGCTGGCCACCGGTGAAATCAAATATGAGCATGTCGAAGTTCGGCGGCTCGTGGCTCGCGCGGAACGGCACATGATGAAAGCTGTCCGGGCGCTCAAAGCCGGCAAAGTCGCCCCTGCGGTACCTGCGCAGCGGAAAGCGGCGGAGGCTTTAGAAGATGCTCTGGCGGCCGTTCGTGCTGTCGGCGTAGCCGATTCCAGGGTCATGAAGATTATTGGCACGCTCGAGGAATTGAAAGGGAAGCAGGACCGATTGTTCCGTGAAACAGAAGCGGTCGCAGTAGATGCGGCACGACAGAGAGAGATTGCGGACAAACAGGATGAGCTGAAGGAAACCCTTGCCGCGGTAGACATTCAGGGTCCGTCATACAGCAAGACTCTCAACGATAAAGCAGAGGACCGCCTTTCCCAAATGTCCCGGATGGAGCTTGTGAAATCAATCCTTGGCAGCGAGGAGCGCAATTTCATCGGGCAACTCGAAGGCGACTACGAGATCAAGTATTGTCGGTTTGACGAGTGCACGGAATCGGTGGCTGAAGGATTGGGTGCATTACCGGATGCTGCGCTTGATAAGCTCGAGGTAACCAAGAAAGCTACTTACCTTGGTTCCGCGATTGAAGAGGCCATTGGCCTTCATGGCGGTTCTCTGGTTGCAGGTGTAGTTGTGTTTACCGACGGTTCTGCGAATGGTGGCGCAAGTGTTGACGAGATCGGCAACAAGATGGGGCAGCGAGCGATTCCCATCTACCCCGTCGGCATCGGCCTGGCGAAACCCGATGACGCTTCCATTCACAACATAGTGGTGCAGGATGTTGCCTTCTCGGGCGACCAGGTACCGGTACGTGTTCAGATCCACTCTGATGGATACGAGAAGCGCAATACGAATCTCAAGGTATCGCTGGACGGCCGCCAACTCGCGCGTACACCAGTGAAGCTCAAGGGCGGCCCTCAGTTCGAGGACATTTTCTTTGATGCTTACAGCCCCAGGGGTGGGGCGGCGAAGTTAGAAATTGCGCTTGAGCCGTTGCCTAACGAGGCGACCGTTGAGAACAACAGAATCCAGCGTACCATCAGGATGATGACTAACAAAGTTGACGTGCTCTGCATAGAAGGCGATTCGCGCTGGGAATACAGATACCTGCGTTCGATTCTCAAGCGTGATCCGCGCTTGAACGTGAAATTCATCAGCACCAAGGTGGGCGCAGAAATAGCGCGGGTTTCGCAGGAATACATCGCCCGTTATCCCAGCGAAAAAGAAGATGCTTACGCTTATGACCTGGTCATTCTGGGCGATGTCGCGGCCTCCTTCTTCGAGGAAGAAGAGTTCATGCGGATGCAGGAACTTGTTCGGGATCGCGGTGGCTCGCTCCTGATGCTGGCTGGACGTGACCATACGCCATTCGAATATGCAGGCACGCCGGTCGAGGATATGTTGCCGGTCAGGTTCGACGCCAGTGGGAAGTGGGATGAAGTGCCCGAATCTGTGCACCCAGTGCTGTCAATGGCAGGCAAGCGAAGTATGGTCATGACCCTGGAATCGCCTGCGGAGAAGAACAACATGATCTGGACGCGTGTGAAGCCATTGGTCAGGCTGCCGCCGGTTACAGAGCTGAAGCCGGGGGCTGTGGCATTGGCATACCTGTCGGACGCGAGGCGACGTGTTAAGAATTATCCTTTGATCGCCTGGCACCGATATGGCAGTGGAAAGACCATGTTCATTGGCACCGATCGACTTTGGCGACTACGCTACAAGAGTGGTGACAAGTATCACTGGCGACTGTGGTCGCAGACGATCCAGTTTCTGACCCTTTCACGATTGCTGGGCGAGCATCAGCGCATACGTATCCAGACCGACCGTACAATATACCGGGCGGGCGAGCGCGTTCATATCTATGCCAATGTGCTCAATGAAGCCTACGAACCTGTTGTGGCTGCCGACTACTCGCTTTATGTGAAGAAAGTGAATGACAAAGGCGAGGAAGAGGATGACGGCCTGCTTTTGCATCTGAAACCTGAACCGGGCAAGGCTGGCCTCTATCAGGGCTACTACACGGCAGAGAGTGAAGGGGCTTACAAGCTGACAGTGGGTGAGGCTGATCTGTCGTTTGCGAATGTGCCGGAATTCCACGTGAGTACGATTCGTCGCGAGATGACTTCGACACAACTTGATGAAGACGGGCTCAGGAAGCTGGCCCTGGCTTCGGGTGGCACCTATTTCGCGATCGCTGATCTGCCCGTGCTGCCGGAGATTATCGATGGCGAACCGAGAACAGTTTCAGTAGTTAAAGAAAGCTTGCTGTGGGATAAATGGTGGGTGCTCCTGGCTTTCATAGGATTGGTATGCCTCGAATGGTTCCTGCGAAGGAAGAATGATCTGGCATAGGAGCGGTTTCAGTGTTCAGGTTTACCTGGCCGGCCCGATGGCGAGCTAGGGTGAGGCGGGTAGGCAGAGTTCAGGGAAGAAGGATTGAAAAATAGATAGGTGGAGACAGCGGTCGTCCGTTAGAACAAGATGAACTTAGATAAGAACATTTATCGCAAGTTACGGAGCGCGTGGCATAAGCAGCGTGGGTTCTGGTACCTGCGCGGTCTGTCCTGGCTGTTGATTGCGGGGGTCGGCCTCATCTTCGCCGATCTGTTGCTGGATCTCTTCCTGCGGCTATCGCCTTTGGCCAGAACCGTTCTGCTTGTGCTGAATCTGGCTGTGCTCGTATTTCTCGTGCAGAAGGTCTGTATTCGCTACCTGCGCCGCTTCAATGAGAGTCGCGTGAGCCTGCAGGTGGAGAAGAGGCATCCGGAACTCAAGAGCATCCTGATTTCCACTGTGCAGTTCGCTCAGGAGAATATGCAGCCTGGCATGTCAAAGGATCTTGTCGCGCTGGTCCAGCAGCAGGCGGGTAAACAGACCGGGAGCGTCGATTTCTCGACAATTGTGAATTTCGCAAAACTCAAGAAGCTGCTGATCTCGGCAGCTTCGGCATTGCTGGTGCTGGTGGGCGTTACGCTGCTGGCTCCGGACTACATGAAGGTATTGGTCACACGCCTGTTGTATCCGCCTTCAATGGCGATCTATCCCTCCCAGGCGAGAGTGGAAACCTGTTCAGGCGACCAGGTCGTGCGTGAAGGCTCACCCGTTTGGCTGAAAGCAACGGCTGGTGGCCAGATTCCTGCCGACGGCACTCTCATGGTCTCAGTGGGGTCTGGCAATGTATGGGAGGAGATCCCGGTAAGAAGAGAACAGGAGCACAAGTTCAGCTATCACTTCTCCGAGATCTACCAGGATTTTGCTTACTACTTTAGAATAGGCGATGCTAGGTCGCTCGAATACAAGGTATCGGTCATTCCGTCCCCCAGGGTTACCGAGGCCTCGGTGAAGCTATTGCATCCGAAATACATGCGACTGCCGGACAGGAAAGCTGCCTCGCTTAATTTGCGAGTGCCCGAAGGAACCACGCTTGAATGGACGCTGAAACTTGATCGTGCTGTCAAGCATGCCGAACTGGTGCGGGGCGGTGGTGACAAGGCAGTTGCCAGCATAGAAGAAGGTGGTCACCAAATTCGCGTCTCAACAACGGCTGATCGTTCGGAGCCGTATCATTTCGAATGGACCGAAAGAGAGAATGGATATGAATATGAAGGATCACGCCACTTCATCCAGATGATTCCCGACATTCCACCACACGTTGAAATAGTGAAGCCTGCCGATGATATGAAGGGCACGTTGCGACGAACGTTAAACCTTGCGTTCGCAGGGGCGGATGACCATGGACTCGCAAGCGCGCGTATTATCTATCAGCTCAATGAATCACAGGAAAAGAGCATCGATCTTGGGGCACTGAATTCCGAGAGGAGTGTCCGAAACCCTTTTGATTGGGCGCTCGCCAAGTCCATGCCGGAACTGAAGGTCGGCGATATTGTCACGTTCTTTATCGAAGTCATCGATACGTATGAGTCAGAGGGCAGCAAACCGCACAGAGTTCGCTCGGAGGGCCGACGCTTCCAGGTGCTTTCGGAATCTGAATATGTCAGGTATATTGACGATCTGAGCCGCGCTCAACTTTCGACCCTCAACCCACTTTACCGACAGGAACGCGAATCTCATGAGAGCCTGTCGGCAATGTCGGAGGCCATTGAAGAGGAGGATTTACCATGAAAAAAAGCATTGCCTCTAAAATCAGAAAGGCGGCGCAGCGAAGCCTGTTATGTCAGGTAGCGATTTTGACTACTTTCCTCTTATCCTTTCCTGTGCATGGATCTGACAGAGGGCAGCGCGCGCGTGGCTCGAAGGCGTCGCAGGGCATTCTTCTCGAAACCGTGCAGCAGGATCTTGTGATCCAGCGGCTGGCCGCTTTGAGCCAGCAATTCGACCTTCTTCTTGAAGATTCCAAGGCGAATGGCTCTTTGGATCCGCGCACGGAGATGCGAGTCAAGATGTACAAGACAAGAGTCAAGCAGATTGAGAACGGGCCTCTTGCCAGTGCGGTTGAGCTGCTCCGCTTAGCTTTCCAGAAAGAGGGGAAAGAACAGCTGACAAAGGTCAACAAGGCCAACAAGTACATAGACGTGGCCGCATGGGAGATGGGCAGGCTGCTCCTGATGTTGAACGTCAGGTATGCGACAGATGTCTATGCCCGGGAACTCCACGAGATATACAGGCGCGAAGAAGATATCTATTCGCTTACACTTGATGTTGCCGAGTCGATCATTGAAATGGATAGGGATGAGTTTCGCCAGCTATCGGGGCGTCAGCGCGATACGGCGGATCGACTGATTCAAATGTCAAAGGATGCTCGGCAGCCGCGCCCCTCTGCTCGTCGCTATCTCGCCCAGGTGCGCTTGCTGCGTGCGTCCAAGGCTTTGAGAGAACAGGAGATGTTCCTGTCAGACGCAGCGCGCGATGTGGGGGAAAAGAAGGCGAAAGCTGCCGTCGTGAAGCAGGGGCTGGCGCTCAAGGGGGTCGAGGAAGTCCAGGTCAAGCTCAATCCCGAGTTCCAGATGATTCTTCTTGAAATCTTGCGGGACGACATCAGAGCGATCATTGATGCACAGCAGGCGATGCGTAAAACAGGGTTGGATCTTGAAGGGGATCAGATCGGCATCATGGCGCATCAACGCGGGTTGCTGCGTAAAACGAGCCGGCTCCGAGTGCCGATGAAGATCAAGGACAAGACCTTCCAGCTTTCTGGCAGCGAAGAACGGCAGCAGGCTGCGCAGGAGGAGGAGGGCCGAGAGCAGCAACAGGCGATGGGGTCGGGTATTGACTATGCTTTGCAAGAAGCCGCTTCGGCAATGAAGCGGGCGGTAGCGGCTGTGAAGGCCATGGATAAAGCGACGCTCGAAAAGGAACAGAAAGAAGCGGCAACTAATCTGGCAAGTGCTGTTGAGATCATTACGGATCGCATTACGGCCCTGGTGATTGTGGATAACGTCACTCGTATGCGCAATCTCGCTGCAGAGCGACAGCGCAGTATTAAATACTTCGATAACATGCAGTTGGATATCCAGGATCAGATTGATGAATTGATGGCGGGGCAGTTGTCCGATGAAGTCGTCCTTCTGGTTCAGGCCGATGCCGTGAATGAGCTGATGGGCTTCATGGACCGATTAGATGATTCACAGACCTATGTGCCATTACTCAAACGCGACCTGAACAGGGCATTGGAGAAGATGCGTGTCACGGTTACATCCATCCAAGGGAAGAAGTTGAAAGATGCAATCATGCATTGCGAGAAGGCAAGCGAAGCGATTCAACGCGCCTTTAAAACTGCGGAATATGAAACCATTGCACTTGGGAAGCGGGTCGAGATGCGTACCGGAATAATGACATTGGCCAACTTCCGCATGCATGCGTACGACGTTGAAGCCGAGCAGCGCGATGTAATGCGCTCAACAAAGAACGCAAGCGAAGATCTCACGAGCCTGGTAGAGCAAGAAGAGATTCTGTCGTTCGCCACCGATGAAGCCGGGCAGTTGGCCGCCGTAGTGGGCATGGATACCAAGATCATGCTGCCGCTGATGCAAGCCCAGCAACTCATGACGAGCGCCTCTGAAAAGATCGAGAAGAACGACATGCCAGGTGCAGTGCCAATGCAGAACAAGGCGGAGGCCCTCTTGCGTCAATCCCAGATTATGTCGAAAATGCGATCTGAACAGTATGAGATAATTGCTGAATTGCTGGAACTGTTGCAGCGAATTCAGGCAGACACGCTGGACGTACTTCAGCGTCAGAGACTGCTCCATGAGGAAAACGACAAATCCGCACCGGGTAAATTACCGGGGCTGGTCGATCGTCAGGAAGAGCTTCGTATGGAGACGATTGCGATAACGAAAGTGGTTCCTGAACAGCTTGGCCGGGAAAGCCACCAAACGGCATCCGGTGAGATGGGGCTTAGCTCCGGTTCGCTCAAAGCGAAATCTAGCGAGGAAGCCGGCAGGCACATGAAGCTCGCAGAAGATGCGCTTGAAGCAGCGCTCGCAAGGATTGAAGCCGTTGTGTTAATCACCTCAGAGTTGGCTGCGGAACTCGTTGACATGGAGATCCCGGTAGAGATCCAGGCGCTCATGAGAGCTTTCGAGCTTGCAGGCAGGCAGCGTGCGATCCGCCAGGAGACAATGGCGAGTACGCATCCGGAAGATATTACAGACCTGCGCCTGCACCAGGAAGATCTGGAGAAGGACACTGTCAAGGCATCGCAAGAGTTCTCGATTTACGACGCGTTTGGGAAGGCCGCTGCTGAGATGCAGGCTGCGATTGTACAGCTCAAGGGTTTCAAACCCAAGCCGGGCATCAAGCATCAGCGCAAAGCGGAGCAGATCCTGATGGAATTGGTTATGGAGCTCGTGGCAGAGATGGAGAGCGAAGAGGAGGAAGACATTCTGGAAGAGCAGGAAGAAATGCTTGAGGTAGCGATGTCTCTTTCTCTCACGCTGGAGTTCTCGCCAACAGAGGAGCTGCCGCCTATGGACGCGATGAGTCTCATGATGATGCCGCCGAGCGATGTGGAACTCGAAGATGAAATGGAACAGACTAAAGAGGCTGTGGAGGGGCGTGATCCGAGACGTAGACGTTCCGACTGGCGCATCATAGCGCGCCGCGAACGTGCCGCCTTGAACGAGAACTTCGCACGTGAACTTCCGCTGGAATATGGCGACGTGCTGAAGGATTATTATATGCGGCTGGCTGAATAGGGGGATGTATGCAATGAGAAGAGGAATCCGGACAATCGTAGCGCTGGCCATGCTGATTGCAATGACGAGTAACGTGATGTTCGCCGAAGAAGCTGTGGAATATCCGGAACTTACCGAGAAAGCGGCCGCAGCTATTGAGAAGGGGTATCAGCGGCTCGTAAAGACCCAGAGCAAGAATGGTAGCTGGGGAAGCACCTACAAGATTGGGGAGACATCTCTTGCGCTTATGGCTTTCCTGGTGGAAGGCCATTTTCCAGGTGAAGGCAAATACAAGGAAACCACGACGAAGGCTTTGAACTGGCTCATTGTGGAGGCGAAAAAATCTAGTGACGGATACCTTGGCGTCAAGATGTACGAGCATGGATTGGCGGTGCTGGTATTTTCAGAACTTTGGGGCATGACCGATAGGGATGAAGAAGTGCACAAAGCCCTTCAAGCAGGTGTTCGCGTCATCCTTCGCGCGCAGCACGTTGGAGGAGGTTGGCGCTATGACCCGCAACCCGTTGATCAGGATTCGTCGGTTACGGTCACGATCCTTGTTGCACTTGCGTCGGCGCGTCAGGCCGGAATCGTCGTACCGGACAAGACGATCAGCAGGGCTGTAGGCTATCTTAAGAGAACATGGGAAGCTGAATCGGGCGGGTTCAACTACTTCGATTCCGGCAAGGAGCCCAAATTTCCACGCAGTGCCGGCGCCACTTACACATTGATGCTCTCAGGCGAGCGTGAATCGAAGCAGGTCAAGGGCGGGATGCGCTATCTCAGAAACCAGCCCGTAGCTGTGTTCCATGCAACCCGCAACTATCATTATGGGCATTACTACGCGATTCAGGCGATGGTGCAGGCAGGGCTTAAAGACTACCGTGAGTGGTATCCCAAGATTCGCGAAGCGCTGATCGCGAAGCAGGGCAAAGACGGCAGCATGGGCAAGAAAAGCTACGAGCACAGCATGGCTATCATTGTGTTAGGGACTCCTTATAGGTATATTCCTATCTATCAGGAATAGATCAGTGAGTAGTTACCAGTCATCAGTCATTAGTCATCTTCGCACCCGAATCTATCTTTCGGTTTTCGTGTCCTGCGTTGTGCTGGCCTGCGGTGCAGTTGCACAGGATGCTGAACCTGGACCCGCTGAAGCGCCGGCCAATATTCCCATTCATGCCATCAGGAAGCTCTACAAGACATATGCCACGGCTACGCCCGGGCAGTCCGAGCGGAAACGTGTCAGGACCTTCATGGGCATCATCCAGGCCGGCCGGGAACTGGAAAAGACGTACCCCGGCGCGACAAACATTGTAGAACTCTGGGCAGTCATGATGCGTTCCGCGCAGGAGACAGCAATTCTGGAAGCATCCGATGAGCATTCCAAGGTGCTCATCAAGATTGCAGAGAAACTCGCAACATCCAGTGCGCTGCCCGCAATACGAATTCAAGCCGATCTGGTAGTAACACATGCTAAACTCAGCGCTCTCGACGAGGATAATGTGCGGGAAGAACGGAAACTGAATAGGGAGTTTGTCGAGCGATACAGAGGCATCGAAAACCGTGAAGTGGAGGCGAAAGCTCTGATGTGCGGGATGCTGATGGCGTTTGACGCGGACGATGGGCGTGCCCTGTCAGGCTATCGCAAGGTTTTGTCCAAATCCTTCAGCGATGTGCCGGGTGTTGCCGGCTTTATGCGTGATCGGTTTGGGCGCTATCTTAATGTCGGACGGCTGTTCAGGGGGCGGTTCAGGACACTGGACGGAGAGATACTTGTTGCACCGCTGGACCTGATGGGGCGCAAAAACTTTCTGTATTTCTGGGACCACAAGGTCTACAGCATGGAACACAAGCTCAGCGACATAAAGAAGCTGTATCAATCCCCGAACAGCACAGACGTGACATTGATCGGCATAAATCTCAACGAAGACGTGGAGGGGGCGAAGCGTTTCTGCCGCCTGCATGGGCTTAACGGGATGCAGGTCGTTGCACCAGGCGGGCGGAAGAACGATGCCTATTCACGTTTTGGTACATCCGATCAACCCAGCTACTGCCTGGTAGGCTCTGCCGGGCGAGTTAAGAGCGATAGCATTGCGGGGTTGCATAAATTGAAGGGGCGTAATCTCGGGGGAAACATGGTGACCTTCCTGCTGTCGGGAGAATGCCTAGTTACGGAACCATTTGGGCCTACAGACATGAACAATCCGCCTGAGGCATCATTGTCAGAGAACTACAAGGTCGGGGGTGAACTCATCCCGGAATATCTTCTTGACGATCTTCAGTCTCTGTTTCTGATTCCGCCTGAACGCTATACTGAATCAATGTCAAGTTCGATTGCACGTTACGAGGCTGCATTGGCTCTTGGACGTGAGATGCTGGACAAACATCCAAACGCTGGGAATGCATTTCTTGTTAGGAACAGGATCTTGACTGCACTTGAAGGCCTTGTGATCCTCACTAGCGACACTGCGAAAAAGAAGGAAGCTCTCGCTCTGGCGGCAGAGATCTCTGAATCGCGCATCCCATCGGGCGCCAAGCTGTTGGCCGACATCATTCTCGCAAAACAAAAATTACGTAAGCAGTCGGATCTTGCGGATCTGAAGAAGAGTATTGCGGCATTTGCAGAGAAATATGCCGATACAGATGCCTACGACATTGCAAGGGCCTATGCAGTGTTGTTTGCCTTGTGCATGGGCGAAGAGGACATGTTCGACGAAATGATCGGCAAGTTCATGCAGGACAAGAGAATCTATGATGACTGGCGTGTACGTCGTATGTTGCGAATCTTCGGATTCAGGCCTGATGAAGGTCGTCCGCTTGACTTGGAGCTGACTCGGCTGGATGGCACGACTCTGAAGTTACCTGAAGACTTGAATGGCAAGTTCGGAGTTGTGTGTTTTGTGACACCGCCAAAGCGTACTCCGGGGCGTTCCGGTAACTATGATCGAGCCATGGGAAGCTTTCTTGCGACTATCTGGTCTATTAGCAAGTTGCACGAACAGTATAGTGATGATGCCGAGATGATCTTCGTCATGCTTTGCGAATCTCGTGAGCAGGTGCAGAGGCTTGTAGACAGTGGAGACATTACTTGCGAAGTGGCATTTAGTGGCGACGGTTTTGCGGATGAGGCTGCGCAGAAATTTTCACCATGGGGTAAATGGTGGCCGAGTGTCTATTCGATGCTAGTGAGCAGGGATGGGCTTATTGTGCGCGATCTGAGGCCACCTTCGAACTGGCACGATGCTTCTGGATTCGGCCGTGCGCCCGATCTTCATGCTGCGTTCGATGCAATGATGAAGGCGTACTATCGGACAGAAGGCGAGAAAGCGCTTGATGGGGGCGACTATGCAGGTGCTGACAGGCTCTTCTCTGAATTGCTCAAGTGTAAGCTGAACTGGCGAATCGAAGCACGGCTCATACATGGCATGCGTTCCGAGGCTCGTGTGAAGCTGAAGAATTGGCAGGGGGCTCTGCAAGATATTGATAAGGTGCTCGACAAGGCCAAGCTCGGAGCCGGTCACTACCCGATGTTGATGAACAAGGCAGAGGCATTGGACGCGCTTGGGCAGAGCGCCAAAGCTGCGGCCACCAGAAAACAGGCCGAGATATTCGAGAAGGATTACGAAAAGACAGAGCAGATCCGCGCGAACACGATCCCGAAATGGAATATGATCGGAGTTTATCCGCTTGGCCAGAGCGACATGAAAGAGAAATCGAAGAATGCCCAGTGGAAGAGTTTCGATGAGGTGACTGCGCTTGAGAAGAAGGTGGACCTGGACCGGCCATTTGTTTACAGGGGAAGCTGGCCTTCCTGGTGTGTTATCCAAGCGGATCATGCTGGATGCGTCAACATGTGGGATCACTGGCGCCGACGCAATGTCCTTGTTTTTGCCGTCTCTTATGTCTATTCGCCTGATGCGCGCATCTGCAAAACACTCTTCAGAGTGGACGATTATGGAAAGATGTACGTCAACGGCAAGTTCGTGGCGAAATCATCCAGCTCGAACTTCGATTTAGAGCTGAAAGAGGGCTGGAACGAAATCCTGCTGAAATGTGCCAATCTGGCAGGGGCATTTTCCCTGCAGCTCACTCTTGATAACAAGGACGGCGCATTGAAGCATGCTTTGAGGCCGAAAGAATGATTCGTTTAAGTCATAACAACAAGCTGGCAGTTCGGTGGTTCGCCCTGACTGTAATCGGGTTGTCGCTGAGCCTGTCCGGTTTATGTATGGCAAGAACCGATTTTGAGATTGATCGCGATCAGACCACGGCCTCTTTTGAGAAGATCAGGCAAGAGACGATCGGTAAGAAGCGTGATCCGAGCAAGAAGCAGGACGATTTATTGAACATGTTTGCTGCCAGGTATGCCAATACGGAGCATGCGGCGGAGAGCTTGATGCATGGTCTTCGATTGCGAAACAGGGCAGGTGGCTTGGGGGCATATCAATACCTGGCGTCCGCGAGGAACAAGCTCATTGCCGGATATGGCGATCAACCCGGTGTTCTGATGTTTCTCCACGATGAGCTGGGTGTGTTTATGCATCGTGAACAGGGCTTCAATGCGATCTTGACGACCGGCGATGGCGCTAAGATCAGAATGCCGATGGATCTGCTCGGGCAAAAAGCGATTGTTGTATTCTGGGCGTCTGATGCGCCTGCGATCAAGGACGGCATTGCTGAGCTGAACAAGGAGTTAGCTTCGCTGCAGGATGATGGATTCAAGATTATCGGCATCAACCTGGACGGCTCAAGAGAAGCGGCACAGGCGTTCATTGATGCCAATAGATTGGACTGGACGCACACCTTTGCCGATAAGGGACGTGATGACCCCGCTTACAGGATCTACGGTTCAACGAAGTTGCCCTGCTTCATTATTATCAGACCGAACGGAGCGATTGCGGATTATCGCCTGCGTGCGGCCGGGCCAATGCGCGGAGTTGCAAACGACATTGATGGTGCGAAACACCTCATCTCTGGCGCCTTTCTCGGCGATGCGCCGGATGAGTTGAAGAAGGCATTCGCGGAGCTCAGGGAAAAGGTGAGAGGTTCCGCGGACAGGATGGCGAACAGGACTGCTGTTCTCTGGTTGGCGCAGCGGTTTGCCGACAGGGAAACGGCAGAGTTGGCGAAAGCTGGTGCTGTGGTGCTGGCCGCTGGCTGCGGTGAAGCTGGACTGACCCATGGGCTTTCGAATGAAAGTGCCGTGGATATCAGGGTGCGCAGAGCCTACAGGTTCCTCGGTTTTACACCAGATACGGGGCGGGTGTTCAAAGGGAAATTCAAGATGCTGCCGGATGGTGGGAGCAGGGAGTTTCCGGCATCGTTGACGAAGAGGCTGACTCTTGTTTTTGTGACAAAATTGCCGGAGGACCCGGAACAGAAGCGCGAGAGATTGGGCCTGCTGAGGAAGCACAGGCGGGAGTTCAAGCAATACCAGTCGAATATGGAAACGATTGCGCTCTTTGCAGAAGTTGACAATCTTAAGGAATTGCTCAAGCAGGAAGATATATCCGGGCCGATGGCGAGCATCAGTTCGGGGCAATATGCGAAACTGCAGGATGAACATGGTATCCGCGGGAATTCGACCCATATCCTGATACTTGCGGAAGATGGCACTGTCATACACAGCCTGCCGAGGTTTGGGCAGGGAGAACATGGAGTGTTTGAAAATCTGCGCGCTGTTCTTGGCAGAATTACCTTTGATGTGGCATATGATGCCATTGAAAGGAAGGAGTTCGCTGTTGGTTCTGAACTGCTGAGCATGGCGATCAGATTTGGCGAGAACTCCAAGCCAATCTATCACCTGCGGGCGCATGCGTATGTACAGCAGGGCGAGTGGGGGAAAGCCCTGAAGGATATGAACAGGACGGTGCAAGGTACGCAGCATGCATATTTTGGCAATGCCCATTACTACATGTATCGATCGCTTGTGCTCAGGGGGCTCGGCCGTACGGAAGAGGCGAAAGCGATCGCCCTAACTGCGCAGGGATATGCGTCGGAAGCGCAAGGCAGAGATCCTACAGCGCCTAGGACCGTCAAGGCCGGACAGTGGACGATAGTCGGCCCGTTCGTCAAAGGCGGAGGGCAGTTCCAGGCCGATAAGAATAAGGAAGAACGGCCCTCCTGGGCGAGGCAACTGCCGAAAATCAATTCAGTGGCAGGATTGTTCAAAGGCGCAGATGGAACCAGGCAGGCAGTGGAAGTGCTCACAATTCCCATGGGTACAACCGTGGATTTGGGCAAGATCTGGCAACCGGGCAACAAGCCCTGCGTGGCATACGCGTTCATGGACCTGGGCACGAGAGAAGGCTTGAGCATGCCTGTTGAGATCGGGCCGGGTGGACCTGTCAAGTTTATCAGGGGCAGTTCCATAATGTACCAGAGCGGGGCCTCTCTTGCGAAGAGAACGGGCAACGTTAATATCGATTCCATGAATGGCACGTTTGCAGTCGAGTTGAGCTCGATCGGGGATTACTGGATCTTCAGTGGCCGTGTTATCGAAAGGAAGTATCCTTCCAAGGTTGTGGTCAAGCAGAAACAGTGGATAGGCACAGCCGTTAACAAGTGGATGGTCATTGGCCCCTTCCATAATCAGGGCGGAGCAGAGGTTGATGTGGCGCATGTGATTGAGAATGAGCCTATCGATCTTGCGAACACTTACAAGGGAAGAGGGGAGAAGGACGTTAAGTGGGTTCTGCAGGATATAAAGAGCATGCTAGCGTTCAGAGACGATTGTGTCGTTGATTTCAATAAACTATACGGCTGGCCGGAGAACGTTGCGGCCTATGCTGTTACCTGGGTTGACGCGCCAAAGGATATGAATGCCAAGTTTGGGATTGGATCTGAAGACGGGTTCGTCATATGGGTCAACGACAAGCGCATCGGTGAGCTTCATGAGAAAGAGCGTGGCTACCGCATTAACGATCATGTGAAGTCCTTCAAGCTGAAGAAGGGCGCGAACAAAATACTGGTGAAGATATCCGTGACTCACGGCGGTTGGAAATTCGGCGCCAATATAATGTCAACAGAGGGGAAGAAGATCGAGGGATTGAAGTATCGGCTGAAACCGTAGGCGAAACTGTCAGGTTTCGTGCCTTCTTCTCTTTGATTAAGAAAAGCGAGGAGATGCGATGATCATGGCAGCGTGTAAAGACGCAAGTGCGATGCGAGGTTCGCCCGTCCGGCTGCTGTTTCCTGATTTCTATCGCGAGGAATGTGGGTCCCTGAATTACCGCTTAACAGCACGTTGCCCACATCTTGGCAAAAGATGACCCAAACTGTTTGGTGCGACAGCCAGTCAACGATTAAAATCTTTGCCCAGCTTGAAGAAGACTGCTCTTGCTTGCTGCATATACACCCCGTACCGTACGATAATCTTGCCCATTCCTGCACCTGAAGACTTCGCATAGTCAGCGTTCTGTATTGTCGCCGACAGATTGTGGAGTTGTACCCGGCACGAATAATCGGGTCCTATCAGTAATGCGCGCAAATTGTTGCTATATCCCGTGCGAAGCTGTATAGTGCAAAATTAATGTGGGGGAGGGGGAAAGATCA
Source organism: Lentisphaerales bacterium (assembly GCA_030622955.1). Classification (GTDB taxonomy): domain Bacteria; phylum Verrucomicrobiota; class Kiritimatiellia; order JAUXFM01; family JAUXFM01; genus JAUXFM01. Next base: position 41,345 of record JAUXFM010000002.1, on the reverse strand, counting down.
TGGGTGTCGGTAATTTCATGCGGCGGCAGCGGTTTTCAGCAATGCTGGTGGCGATCATGCTTGGCTTGCCTTCCGTGCGTGCGGAAGAAGATGAGCGCCTGCCTGTTCCGCATCCCCGCGATCAGCGATGCAATGTGGTTTCGCGCGGCCTGACCTCAACGCTGCGGGAACTCGATGTTGCCTGTTTGGGCAAAAACATCCCTTGCACCTGGTCGGACGACAAGATAACTAACAGTGATGGTTTCGAGTGGTGGGTCAGCAGGCATTTCGCATTGAAAACCGATTACGGAAGAAAAGATGCGGCCAAGATCAGGGACGCACTCGAAAAACTCGAGATGGCCTACTACCAATGGGCCTACTGTTATTTCGGCAGAGAGCCACGAGGCAGTGATTTCAGGCGCATCGTGCTTGTCTTTGCCAGGAGCCGAAAGACGGCCAACCGCTCAACGCATGACCATGGCTTGCAGCGCGGGCCCTATGGCAGCGGTGAAAAGCTCTTCTATAACCACGTTGCACATGCCTATGGTGGTTCGCAATACTTGGTCATGCATGAAACGTTTCACGCCATAAATTCAATAATGTGGTACGAAGTGAACGGGTTGGGGGGATTCTTTGGCGAGGGCTCAGCACAGGATGCCGTATCCATACGGCGCGATCATCGCAACAAGCAGCAGACGAACTTCGTTGTCGATAAGCCATGGGGCACAACGAGCAAAGGATCGGTGAGATCATGGCGCTCGAAAAGGCATCCCAAGATCGAGAACTTCTCGACTCACTGGCGAGGGTACGGCCCCGGCGCTGGTATGCTGCATTTTCTCATGGACGAGCCTCTTCGCTACCAGTTCTACAAGATCTGGCTGGATGAAATGGAGAAGACGCCAGGGCGCGCCCGTAAGGCTCAGGCCAATGTAATCAGTCTTTCGCTATATGGAAGCTGGCAGGCGATTGAGGCGGAGTTTAAGGAATGGCTTGAGGATTCCAAGCGGGAAACACGGTTTGAGGGGGGCAAGTGGGAAGCGCGTGGCAGTATGTTCTGGCGCCGTAAAGGCGACGGGAGAGTATGCATTACGCTGACACCGGGTAGCCCTGTTTGTCGCAGAGGCGTCTTGATGGATTATCCTTCGCCTGAACCCTCACCGCTCGTTGGACTGGTCGAGCGTGATGTCGATGAACCGTCGTTGGGTTGCTTGATTGGCTATGACAGGGACGAAGAGGGAGCCATAATCAACAAGGCAGTGGGTCTTGGCCTGGCCTGTGACGAGAAGCGCCCGACATGCAAGATTCTTCTTCTCGACGCGAGCAGACTCAGGATTGCGATCGGTGATGCTGATCCGATTGAGAAGAACCTGCCGGGCAACATGGTCAGCGCCCTGAAAGAATCAAGTAATCCGAAAATTGGAATGCACGTCACGATTGCCTCTAAATCACTGGATGTCAGACTGCGATGCGATGTAAAGGGCTCCGTTGAATCATTCTCAAGCTCTGCCAGTTTGACGAAGGCACAACGCGAGCAGATCCTTGACGGTACCATCAGCTTGGAGGCTCAAGGTGGCGGTGCAGGTATTGCACCCTATCTCGATGACGGCAGTCAGCCGGTGAGTGCCTACATGGTAGAGGGGCCGATCAATCGATGGTTGAACCCAGGCGATCAGCAGCTCGGTTGGTTGACAAAGGCTTGCTGGCGGCTCGGAGATCAGGTACCCAAGCGCCTGCTCTCATTACGTAATGAAATGCAGGTGGCTGCGTCAGGAAGCCAGGCCGATCAGCTCCGAGCGCTGGCTCAGTTTGAAGAAGTTGTGCCGCAATTCGCCAAAGCTATAAAGGCGACCAATTCCGAAAAGGCGCCACAAGCGGTCGCCGATCTTTCCGGATGCTGGTTCAGGCTCGAGTGGGGCGAGGACCATGATGAGAAAACGGTTCCCCTGGTCATCGATCTGAAGAACAGGAGCGCTCATCGCGTCACCGGCAGGATCAAGCTCAGCACGAACCCGGAGAAGATGGTGAAAAAGTTCAAAAATGAGATCTCAGTGGAGCTGGATCCGTTCGAGGAACTACGTGTCGTCCGCAAGCTCGAGAGAGAACGTGTGTATGAGCCCTATTCAGATCAGTTCAAGATCCAAGGCACGGCGGACCTGAAGTGGTGTGGCCAGGAGTTGGCTATGGCGGATGAAATAGGGGACAGGCTGTGGCCGGGGACCTGTTCACGTCCGCACAAGGAGCTAGTTGTCAATGGCAATGAAGCCATCGCCGTTGTGAGCCTGTTCGGATACGACCGTGACTTCACCATCAAGGGCAAGCTTCATTTCAAAGCCGTACCGGTGGATGCTGTCGAGGTGGCAGAATTCACGGAAGAGTTCGATATGACGCGATGGGAAGTCCTGAAGATCAAGAAGAAATTTATTATGAAGGATCCGTCCAAGCCGTTGACGGTCGAGGTAACCTCGAACATCAAGGTCAGGGATGAGCCATTGAGGTTCAGAGAGGAAAGCGTTTGGAGAGGACGGGCCAACTAGTTGGCCCGTTATCAGTGCATAGTTATTAGTTAACAGTAGTCAGGCATCTGGCAGCACCATGGAGGGCAAGACTCCTTCGAGCCGAAGAATGAGAACATCCAACATACAATTGTCAAATCGTAAGTTCCAGTGGATCGTACTGCTCATGGGAGCATTGGTCTTGTTTGGCGAGAGCGTGGCCGCCCAGGGTGGCGAGGGCAGGATCCATAAAACGAAGCATTATGAGATCTATACCGAGTTAATGGATGGGCAGATTGAGCCGAAGGAAATCGGCAAGCTGCTGGAAGCGGCATGGCCCCTGTTTGAGGCATTTCTTGGACGTGCAGCGAAGCCTGAGAAAAGGTGGAAGGTGCATATCTATGCCGATCAGAGCGCTTACATGGCGGCCGGAAAAGCCGGGAAGTTCGTTGCATCAATGTCGGGCCAGTATTTGGACCGCAAGAACGAAATTCACAGTTTCTGGCATGGTGAAGGCGCAGCTCATACGCGCAAGATCCTGTTAATGTATGCCTGGTATCAGTTCAGAGATCAGGCGCTGGAGTTGGACAACCGCGACAAGCGCGGTTCGACGATTTGGGAGCAGGGGATGGCTGCATTCGTCAGTGCGCACCGCTGGGATGCGAAGAAAGGCAAGCTTGCCATAGGCGTGCCCGACGAAACTTGGGCCGGTTATTCGCTGCGTGGGTTGCGGCGTCGCAAGGACTTGCGCGAGTATAGGTTCTTCATTGAGCCACATGCCGGTTATGCGGAAACATGGGGTTTGATTCACTTCCTTGTGCATAACAAACCCGAGGAGACTGTGAAGCTACTTGCCGCCGTCGATGATGATGCCGGGAAAGCTTGGTCCGATGCATTCAAGGGCAGTGAAGTGTCCCGCAAGTTCGTGAACCAGTACCTTGCCTGGATCGAGCGCATGCAGAAGAATCCTGACGATGTAGAGTTCCAACCGAAGAAGTGGCCGGGCATCCTCTAGTTGACATTCATCAGAATCTGATCTTGCCTCACTACACCTGTCTCTCCTGCACTGCAAACTTCCGAGGCCTCTTTGCTTGACACTTGATGCTCGACTCCGGAGAATTCTCACCATGAAGCGAATATGTGCATGGTGCAAAAAGAGCATGGGTGTCGTCACTGCTAAGGGCGTAGTTGAAGATGCTGTGACGCATGGGATGTGTGCGGCCTGTGCGAAGAAGCTGTTCGCCGAAATTGGCGGTGACACCGAGTCGTTCCTCAACGGACTAGGCGTGCCTGTGGTAGTTGTTGATGACAGGGGTATCATAAGAACAGCCAACGCAGAGGCGTTGAATCTTCTCGACTGGGAGAGCTCGGATCTTGCTGGCTATAGGGGTGGTGATATCCTCAGATGTGTTAATGCCAAGCTGCCGGGTGGTTGCGGCAACAGTCCCAACTGTAGCGGTTGCGCGGTGCGGCGTGCGGTCATCGAAACATTCGAATCCGGCAAGAGTAGTGTGAAAACACCAGCCATGATCGATCGCAAGGAGAGCGGGGAGTCTCAGGAAACAGAATTCGTCATCTCCACTGAGAAGACGGCTGGAGTTGTTCTCTTGAGAATTGATGAGATGTCTCAGCGGTAAATGGCCGCTATTTGTTGCTTGCGTTTCTCTTTCGGAATTGCCGCAAGTCTTTCCCGTAGACGGTTCACTTCAGCAATATAGGCATCAACGTCCTCTGCATTCACCTTCTGTGTTCTGCCTGTACCATAGAGCGATGGCAGTATATCGGGCAATTTGATGAGATCTTCGATCTGAAGTGCAGACTCTGTCTTGCATTTGAGGATCTTGAGATCGTTCAGGACGCGAAGCATTTTGGTGCAGAGCTGCGTTGTGCAGGTCACGGGACGATGTTTCGCGAGTAAGCATCCAGCTTCGCCGAGGGCGGGACAGGGGCCATTGCCGGGCATGCGGGGCCCTTTGCGTTCCCTGAGAGATTCATACCAATCCGGATTGTTTCGCAATTGCACGCAATTCAGTGATTCCCAATTATCATGAACCTGGTTGTCGATCATGCAGCAGCACCATTCGTGGCGGCATCTGCGTTGTCCATTTTCCACTTCTTCAATGGTGCGCTTCGCGCACCTGGCACAGAGGTCTTCGAATAGCATGAAGAAGGACCATAGCGTTTTCTCGATACGATGGAACCATTTCAGATATCGGCTATTTGTTTTCATATAGTTTGTGAGTCTGTTTAGGCGAATATATTAGCGAATCGCCCATATGTCGATTGGCAATCAAGAGAGCTCATGCTTCTTGCCTTTTGGGAGCGCTTCGCTGTGCCATCTGGAGAAAGAGGAAACTCAATGCAGAATGCTCAATCGGCATGCCGCTTACGGTATGCCGACGGTGTCATGCCGATATACTTCTTGAAGCAGGTTGCCATGTACTGACTGCTGCTGAATCCGAGATCCATGGCAATCGTTGTGACGGGGGTCGTCGTGGTGGCAAGCTTCTCCTGCGCACTCGCGCAGCGCAATCTGGCAAGATAATCTGCAGGCGTTTGTCCCGCCTCTGCCTTGAAGGCACGCTGGAATCCGTTTACGCTGAGGTCAAGTCGTTTGGCAAGCTCTTTCATAGAGATGCTGTGGCCCTGGATGATGGTGTCCTCCATGAACTCTCTCGCGGCCTCAACGAGTGGCCGTTCGCTTGGGCCTTGGCACGATGTGAGTGACTGTGTTGCCGCGACGATCAATTGTGCGAGGAGCGCCTTGATGCTGAATTGGATCAGTACGTCTTCTTTGTCGGAATTCTTCAAGTGCTCCAGGAGCTGATCGAACAACTGAGTAAAAACGGGTACTGTTCGGCAGGTCTTGATGCCGGCTTCCTGCAGAGCTGACGCAATACGATCAAGTTCATTGTTTGTAAAGATCGGTGAAGGCTCTTCCGTTGCTGGGTTGACAGACATCCACAGGTAGGTGCAGGGCCGCAGAACATCTTCTTCTCCCCTGTGTCGGACGCCAGGCGGCACAAGGAGCAGGTCGCCACCCACGATATTGAACCGCTGACACTCAATTTTCCATGTTGTTTCTCCGCTTCGCAGATACAGTAGTTCGTAGGCGTTTGCCGTGCGGTGACTGGAGACGGGCCGAGTCGATTTCAATACATCGATACCTGCAACGCCAATAGGGGGAACACGGCAGACGTCTGGCACGTGGAAACTTGCATTTACTGAGTTACCTACCTCATGTTCAGTAGCATCTACGTTCAGTACCATACCATTCCTTAATTAATGTTCGCCAAACATTCAAGCTGTTTCCCTGGTTTGCGCCCGGCGACCCGTGGTTGATGTGCCGTGGCCTCGGGGTGAAGGCGTCTATCCTGGAAGATTTTGGCTTGCTGCACTACATTGCCTTGCAGCGCAGGAACCGAAAACCTCCCCACCAGGCTCTACGTCGTCAATCTGTCCAAGTCAAGAGAACGAGGAATTCCAGCAGTCCCTCATCCTGATACCTGCTTGACCTGCGGTAGCCTCGGCGAAGGGAGCACTGTCTACCCGCTTCGCCCGAGCTGGCCCAAGGGCTGGGTATAAACCAGAAACCTTGCCTAGACTCCCATCCTCGCCCTTCGCACTGCTTCACCGGTTGTCTGATTGCTCGTAACAAGGTGACTCGGCAGGGGGAGGATCTGTTCATGGATAGCGTCCAGGATCCATTCGGGTTGCGGAAAGAAGCTGTCCTCCATCTCAGCACAGGGCGTGATCCAGTTGCGTGACCCAACCACGACAGGCGGTGCATCCAGTGCATCGAATGCCATCTGTGACAGGTTCTGCGCAATGCTCTGCATCACGGACCCGCGCTCACATGCGTCGCTGGCAAGCAACAGGCGTCCTGTCTTCTTGACAGATTCCACAAGTGGTTCGTAGTCGAGTGGATTGATCGAACGGCAATCCCAGACATCGGCCTTTAGTCCGTGCTTTTGCTCCAGTATGTCGGTCGCCTGGAGTGCACGGTATAGCGTTGCCCCAATCGTAATGATCGTGATGTCGGATCCGTCACGCCGCTTTGCCGGCGGCCCGAACGGTACTTCATAGTAACCCTCCGGCACTTCCGGTTCGAACAGCTCACCAATATCATAGAGCCGCTGGCTTTCGAAGAAGATAACAGGATCGCTTCCGCGCAGAGCGGTATTCAGCATGCCCTTGGCATCGTAAGGTGTTGCCGGGAAACAGATTTTCAGACCTGGAATGTGATTGCACAGTGCAGTCCAATCCTGTGAATGCTGCGCACCGTACTTGGAACCGACCGACACGCGAAGGACCAATGGCATTTCGAGGACACCGGCGCTCATGCTCTGCCACTTACTCATCTGGTTAAAGATCTCGTCACCGGCCCGTCCCATGAAGTCGCAGTACATTAACTCGGCGAGTACGCGCCCGCCTTCAAGCGCATAACCGACAGCTGTTCCAACGATTGCTGCCTCGGAGATTGGCGAATTGAAAAGGCGATGATAGGGGAGTGCCTCGGTCAGTCCTCGATAGCAGGCGAACGCTCCACCCCAGTCCCTATTCTCTTCACCGTAGGCCACGAGAGTAGGATCTTCCTTGAAGCGATGCAGGACAGCCTCGAAGATAGCATCACGGAACTGGATGACCTTGTTCTTCGGTGCAGGTTTTCCGTCAACGATCCCGGCACGTGATCGTTTCTTTAGCAGCTTGATGCGCGGGTTGTTCGCACCTACCTCAAGCAGCTCCGGTTCGCGGCTTTCATCATAGCTGTCACGTTGCTTGTTGGAAAACATCACGTCTTCTATGAAGGAAGCCTGTATTCTGGGCGAAATAGCGTCATCAGCTGCAAGCCTGCAAGCAGATGCGGTTACGCTTACAATGTCTCGCTTTATTGTTTCAAGGCCATTGTTGTCGATAGCACCAGCTTCCTGGAGTTCGCCGGAGAACCATTCGATCGAATCGACATTATGCCAGAGATCCATCTCGTCCTTGCCCCGGTACGATGAGGCATCGGATGGCGAGTGACCCGAGTAGCGATATGTCAGCGTGTCGAGCAGAACAGGGCCTTCGCCCTTTTCGATGATAGCGCGTTTGCGCTTGATGGCATCGGCCACTGCTAGAGGGTTGTAGCCATCGACACGTTCAGCATGCATGGCGTCAGAGTTCACGCCTGCACCCATACGGGCAAGAACGTCGTACGCCATGGTTTCGGTCGAGGTCTGCCCACCCATGCCGTAGAAGTTATTCATGAAGTTCATGATGATCGGCAATCCGCCTTTCATCTCATCTTCCCACAGTGTTGTGAACTGGCTCATCGCGGCGAAGTTGATCGCTTCCCACACTGGTCCACAACCCATCGAGGCATCGCCTATGTTCCCGATTACTATGCCAGGTTTGCGATTGATCTTCTTGAACAGTGCTGCGCCAGTGGCGATATCTGCCGATCCTCCGACGATAGCGTTGTTCGGATAGATGCCGAACGGCGTGAAAAATGCATGCATCGAGCCGCCAAGCCCGCGGTTGAAGCCGGGCTTACGCCCGAAGATTTCAGCGAGTGCGCCATAAACCAGGAACTGCCGTCCCAGATCCTTTACGGATGAGGTTTTGATGTTGCTTTCAACTATGCTGAGGCATTCGCCGCCCATGAATTCCTTCATGATGGCGAGAAGCGATTTGTCATCAAGCTTGCGGATAGCCGACATGCCTTTAGCGAGGATCTCGCCGTGCGATCGATGCGAGCCAAATATGTGATCGTCTACGGTAAGATGGAATGCCTGTCCCACCGATGAAGCTTCCTGGCCCATGGAGAGATGAGCTGGTCCTTTATGATCGTACTCGACACCTTCATAGACTCCTGCAGTCTTTATCTCGTTGAGCATGTTCTCGAACTCACGGATGAGCAGCATGTCCTCGAGCATGCCGAGCAGGGCATCCTTGCCAAGATTCTTCAGTTCATCGGCAATGGTGCCGTCGTAAGCGTTTAGCGGCACTTCGGGGAATTCGAGCTTGCCTGGCTTGCGTTCCTGTGTCGGGTCAACTATCTGATGCTTGGGCATTTCTCTTAACTCCTTGTCGTTATCGATGCATCTCTAATTAGTTCTGAAACAGTAGGATGCGGGAAGACGATTTCCTCGATCTCCTTCACTCGCATTTCTGTTTCGATCATGGTGGCAGCGCCGTAGACCATTTCGGAGCAGGCGCCACCAATCATATGGACGCCAAGCAATACACCTGTGTCCGCATGTATTACGGCTTTGCAGACGCCGCGCCCCCTGTCGTTCTCTGCGAGGAAACGTCCGCTTGCACCCATAGGCATCTTGCCAACCTTGACGGGGATGTTCGTTCTCTTCGCCTCTTCCTCGGTCAGTCCCACGGTAGCCACTTCAGGCGACGTGTAGATGACGCCGGGTATCGCGTTGTAGCGCATGCGATCAGCACGCCCGGCGATATTGTGGACAACCACTTCACCCATACGTGATGCGCTGTGTGCCAGCCATTGTTTGCCTGTAACGTCGCCGATAGCCCAGATGTTAGGCACATTCGTTGCGCATCGTTCATCAATCTTGATCCCACGCTTGTCGTGATCAACCTTCAACATCTCGAGCCCGAGGCCTTCAACGTTGCATGTGCGACCGGTCGCGACCAGTACGCAGTCGGCATCGATGCTCTCCTGCTTCTCGTTTACGGAGAAGGTGACCGAGCCCTTGCCGATCTCCTCCACCAGAGCATTCACATGGAAGGTGATGTTGCGGTGTGAGAGTTCCTTGCGAAGGATTCCGGCGATTTCCGGGTCGACTGCAGGACATATCTCGGGAAGCATTTCGATAACTGTGACCGGTATGCCGAGTGTTCCGAAGAAGCAGGCGAATTCGCAGCCAATAACGCCGCCGCCGACAACCACCAGCTTCTCAGGGAGTTTCTCGATGTCCAGCAGGCGCGTGGAGTCATACACGCAATCGTTGTCTATCCCCGGGATCGGTGGGCGGGCAGGGGACGAGCCCGTTGCGATTATGATGTTGCGCCCCGCATAGATCTCAGTGCCAACCCTGACGCTGCGGTTCGACTCGAATACGGCTTCACCGTTCACGATGTCGACCTTCGCTCGTTTCATGAGGCCGGCAACGCCTTTGCGCAATGTTTCGATTACCTTATGCTTGCGGTTCATCACGGTGCTGAGATTGAACTCCGTGCCGGTGGTCGTCACGCCATAGGCATCGCCATGAGTTGCGTAATGATAGACCTTGGCTGAATTCAGGAGCGTCTTGGATGGTATGCAGCCACAATTCAGGCAGACGCCGCCCAGTTCGTTCTTTTCTACCAGCAGGACCTTGAGTCCCTGTTCTCCGGCCCGTTCTGCGGCGACGTAGCCGCCCGGTCCTGCGCCAACAATAATGATATCGTATTCCATGGTGTTTATCCCCCAGTCGTTAGTTCAAAAGTCTCAAGTGCCATGCAAAGTTCCTTCAGGAATCTCGCGCCCGGTGCCCCGTCGACGGCCTGGTGGTCGATCGTCAGGCTCAGTGTAATTGCCTGTATGTGTGTCACTTCTCCATCTCTCATGACCGGCTGCAGGTGTGGACATCCTACACCGAGGATGCCTACCTCCGGTGCGTTGAGAATCGGGGTGAACTTCTCGATTCCCAGCATGCCCATGTTCGTGATGGTGAAAGTGCCGCCACTCAGGAGATCGGGATTGATGCTTGCCGCCTGTGCGTCTTTCAGGATCTGTTTCGCCTTCACGGAGAACTCAGCCAGGGATAGGTTATTTGCTCCATGTACAACTGGCACCATGAGCCCACGTTCGGTATCGGTCGCAATTCCCATGTTCACGTCCGGATATTGTGCAATGCGGTTGCCTAGGAAATGCGCATTCATTTCAGGGAATTCCACGAGTGTCTTTACCGTATTGTAGGCAAGTATATCGTTGATCGTGATGTTGGGCAGTCCGAGCGATTTGCCTTTTTCTTTCACATGTGCCCGGCATGTCATGATCGCCGTTGCATTGAAACTCATGTGGAGGGTGAGCTGGGCCGTTGTGGCCAGCGACTGATGCATGCGCCCTGCGATCAGCTTCCTGATCCCCGAGAGTGGCTTGCCAACAGCGCCTTCGGCTGGGGCTTTCAGATCTCGAGCCAGCACCATTCCGCCGGGTCCCGAACCCTGGGCTGGTGCTGTCATGCCTTGGCTTGCAGCTTCAGCGGCGGCCCGATTCATATGCGGCATATTTGCTGCAGCGTTCAGAACATCACGCTCTATGATGCGGCCGCCGGGTCCTGTTCCTGCGAGCGTGTTAACGTTTACGCCGCCTCTTGCAGCGGCATTGCGTGCGCGTGGGCTGATGCCGCCGCCGCCCCCTGCAGCGGGCGGGGCCGTAGCGCCAGATGATGGGGCAGGCAGGGCACTGGACGATGGTGCTTCAGTAGTCTGTGTTTCGGTCTGTGCTGCCGCAAGGGTCGTGGGGTCGGGTCTCAAATCATCAACGTCTTCTCCCTGCGATCCTATGGCGCCGATATTGATGAGTACGGGAATATCGTCGCCTTCTTCAAAAAAGAGATCGACTATTGTTCCGGCAGCGGGCGACTCCAGTTCGAAGACAGCCTTGTCCGTTTCGATGTTCGCGAGGACTTGGCCCTCTTTAACTTCATCGCCTCTTGAGACGAGCCAGTCGACGAGAACACAACTCTCGACCGATTGTCCCTGTCTGGGCATCATTATCGCCGTAGCCATTATTCGCTCCTCCACTGAAAAACCAATGGCCACAGGAAAGCACAGAAACAGGGCACGATGAATGGCTTACCTGTCGGCGAGCACATTCGTTGCACATCTTGCATCCTCTTGTGGCTATTACTCTGCCTCTTCATTAACCTCTGCCTTACTCTTTCCTGAACACTGAACACTGCCAGCTCCTCCTACATCTGCTGTCCGCCGGTAACGTTGATCGCCTGACCTGTCATGTATGATGATTGTTGCGAGGCCAGGAAGATGACCGCATTTTCGACATCCTTGTAGGTGCAGCCCCGTTTCATCGGGACCTGGTTAACGTAATGTTCTCTCACATCATCAATTGTCTTTGCGCCTGGTACTTTGCCTGCCTCGAGGTACTGGACGAACAATCCCTTCGCAGGGTCCGTCCAGAGCGGACCGTCCAGCAGGTTGCCGGGACAAATAGCGTTGCAGCGAATGCCAAATTCTGCCATTTCAATGGCCACGCTCTGGATGAGCCCGATGCCGGCGAACTTGGATGCGGCATATGCCGAGTTGCGGGCGCTACCCTTCTTGCCCGACTTGGAATTGATCTGAATTATGGATCCGCTGCCCTGTTTCTTCATCACGCGACACGCTTCACGTGTGACTAGGAAGTTGCCGAATAAGTTCACGTTCATCACGGCACGCCATTTTTCTGCATCTGCGTCGACGACTGGCTCTGCGATCAGGATGGCCGCGTTCGATATGGCGATATCGACACCACCAAGTTTCTTGGCCGCCATATCAAAGAGCAGCTTCACAGCTGCTTCGTTTGTTACATCGACGCATGTAGCCAGGATCTTGCGATCTGTTTCACTGGCAATACGTGTTGCGACGGCCTCTGCGCCGTCACCATTGATGTCGCCTATGACAATGTCGCAACCTTCACGGGCAAGTCGTTCGGTAAGTGCTTCGCCGAGTCCCTGCGCACCGCCGGTGATGACCACGCGTTGGCCTTCCAGAGGTCTATCAGTCATTGCCGTTTCCTCCATTTCTGAATAATCGGAGAAGAATATCTTCGGCTGCCATGGTCCATTTGCCCTTCTCCAGTGCGGCAGCAACGGTCGGGAATGAGTCTTCCAGATCCTCGAGTTTCGTCAAGCCAAGGCCATGACATGCAGGATAGACAACGACCTTGCCAATTATCTGCTGGTGTTCGACCGCCTTCATGCCTTCGGCAGCGCCGTCCAGGCCTGAGATTGCGGCCACTGAAAGGTCCGTGTTGAGGTTGCCGGCGGAAACCTTGTCGAGTACGACTCGCATGTCACTCATTGCCGATCCGCTCGTGCCGAACATGTAAATCTGTTTGGAGATAATGTCGTTAAGGTTGAGCGGGTGGTAGACGGTCACTGGGATGCCCGCAAAAATATCGATCATAGCATTGCTGGTACAGCGTTCTATTGCCTGTGCAACAAGAGCCGGGGCGGGGACCATTATTGCTATGTGGTCGAACGGGTCAGCTGGCGGATTCAATTTTGCGTTGTACGTTTCAAAGCCAACCTTGTTGGTTGTGGCCAATGGGATGGCGACTTCTGAAAGCGCGGCAAGGCGTTCGTTACTCATATCCCCGGCAAAGATGTTTACACCCGGAACGCCCTGGCAGATATCGCGGATGACGTGCATTGTGCCCATCGGGCCACCTGCGCCAACGATATCTATCCGATCGTTCGGTCTGATCTCCGCGCTGGGCGGTGTGTACAAGGCCTTTTGGGGGTCATTGCCCACTGTGCCGGATATCCGCAGGGCGGTGTAGTGGATACGGCCGACCGGCGTAACCACGTCGCGCGCGAAGGTGTCGCCACATTGCATGAGGATGACCCGCCCGCCAGGCGCCATCTTGTCGAACAGTTTCTCGAGCAGGTCGGCATCGGTTCCGTAGAAAAGGAGATCATCAATGCTGTTATCGGCTAACTTGTTCGGCATGCCGTCAATACAATGCATTGATGCGGACATTGGCTGATCGACAAGGAAGCTTCTTAGCTTGTCTTTCGCATCATCAGGCATGTTGACGACCAGGCAGTTTCCGCCTTTTTTCAACGTATTGCGGTCGACTGTAACGTATGCGTCTTCGACACAGGCCCAGGGCTCGACGAGTGCTATTGAGGAAGCGGAGAGTTCTTCCGATGCGGGTATAAGCATATTCTCCCCATCGGGATCGGTGATGATCCGCATGTCCATGAGTACGTATTCCTGCAGGCCGCCTTCAAAGGTGTATCCGAATGCTGCGTTCGATTGCGCAGTTTTGATCCAGCGGTAGTCTGTTTGCACGAGGCGCCGGTCGCCTGGTGCTATACCCTCGACCTTTTCACCAACTTCTACGATACGTACAACCGTTTCATGGCCGGGAACGACCGCTGCATCGCCGGGCACGTAGCTCGGGATCTCCTTGAGCAGTTCGAGATCGATGCCGGAGACGATTTCTGATTTCCTGATGTGAGAGGAAAACTGCTTCAGCAGTTTGAGGTCGGAGAAGCAGAGTCCTGCGACTTCGACCTTTGCGAGGACCTGGTAGGGTCCGCATCGGTGGACTGGCTTATCCTGTTTCAGACGCAGCTCGTCGACACCAATGAGCTGGATGGCACGTTGTGTTTTTGGGATGCCGCTATTCATCATCGGTCTCCTCGAGCAATGAAAGGATTCGGGGCGGTTGATACGAACTGTTGGCCTTTGAGAGAAGCGATTCCTTGCATGGATCAAGGCCTGCGCCAATCTTTTCATAGAAGCTGTTCTTGTTGGCGATGCTGTTGAAGTTGTTGGTAGCCCATTCGCTGAGATAGCCCAGCCCTGCCTGCGCCTGGAGTGCAGAATGCGCATAGGCGATGAGGGAACCACGATGGATCTCAGGGAGTAGGGGGGCAAGTTCAGGGGAATCGAAGTCGTCGACAAAACGTGTGCCGGGACTGTTCATCTCGGTGCCGGCGATTACCGGCATGTCTAGCGAGCGAGCCAGCTTGATAACATCACAGAGATTGGACGCTGTGCCACCCTGGAGATTGCGATCGGGGATGACGTTAAGGAACGCCCCGCCGGTAGCGATGCCGACATCAAAAAGTTCTTCGATGGCTTGTTCTCCTGGTGATGTGCCATCCAGCCAGGTGAAGCAAGGGATGGCGCCAGCCGCAAGGACGAACTCATTCATCTCTTTCATTGTTGGGAAAGAGCCTGAGCCAGGTTGAACGTATCCGATCCCACCCCGTTTCATTGTTTTCGATCGGATGAAGCTCTGGATATGCGGGCCGTTGGGAAGATCCAGATCGTTCGTCCCGAGCTTCTCACGCCAGAATGTCGAAAGAGATTCGGCAGAATCGAACTGTGCTACTGCCTTGTTCGCGTATGCGAGACAGATGTGTCGCTCTGTTGCGTTGCCTGTGGGCGTGAGAGGTATGACGTCATTGTCGTAGTCGAGTTCAACTGGTGACATGAAGGCGTTGACGCGTGCGACCAGTTCCCTGTTGCGAGCAGATGCACGCTGACGCATATTTTCCAGAAAGGAGGTAGCAGTTGCGGTCAGATCTGTTGTGGTGAAGCCGATTCCCATGTGATAGGCGATGCCCGGCTCGCCCGGCGAGTTAATCACGCGGTCGGCGAACTCCGGCACGAAGACGCGCGACTCGAGGCTGACACAGGTTTTGAGACCTTGGTCTTGGCCTGCGGCCCTGAATTCGTTGAGGCCATCAAGCACATCGAAGTCAACGATTCCGGCAACTTCCAGACCGGCTTCGAGAGCCAGTTCGGCATAGCCGGCCGGTGTATATCCGTACGCATTGTACGAGTAGGTCGTATGGACATGCATGTTTACGGCATTTTCGGGCATTTTCGGGCACCTTCTTTTGGATTTTTGCCACGCCAGCAATGAAAATCTCATATTCTCCTTGTAATTTCAAACATAAAAAGACATTTTCGGGCAGAAACAGACATTTGCCCACAGTTGAGGGAGTTGCGCATGCTGGCCGTCGAGAGACACAGGGAGATCGTGGAGGTAATTGAGAGCGCAGGCAGCGCGAAGGTCACCGATCTGGCCGGGCGCTTTGGAGTGACGGAAGAGACGATTCGCAGAGACCTAGCGAAACTTGAAGACGTGGGGCGCGTGGTCCGTAGTCACGGGGGTGCAGTATCGAGCGATGTAAATCAACGAGAGATGCCGTTCGCCTGGCGTGAGGCCGTCCACGAAGAAGAGAAGAACGCGATCGCTGATCTCGCCCTAAATAAGGTAAAAGAAGGTGACCGCATACTCCTTGATGCGAGTACTACTGCATGGCACATGGCGAAAGGAATGTCCGACATGCCGATCACGGTCATCACAAACTCAGCGCAGATTGCCCTTGTTCTATCATCGCGAAAGATGATTGATGTCTTTGTTCTGGGTGGCAGACTGGTTGAGCGCTCTCTTTCTTTCGTTGGCCCTACAGCCGAACAGCAACTGGCCGGCTATCATGTGGATAAACTCTTCCTGTCCTGTCAGGGGGTCGATCTTGAACACGGAATAAGTGACGGTACTGAGGAGCAGGCGAACCTGCGTAGGTTGATGGTTGAGAATGCCGAGCAGAAGATACTGCTGGCGGACAGCAGCAAGCTGGGCGTTCGTTCTTTTTGCCAGATATGTTCGCTCATCGAGTTCACTGAGTTCATTACCGACAGCGACACATCGGCAGACTTTCTCGCTGGAGTTGAGAAGATGGGGGTGAAGACCTCGAAGGTTCCTGCGCCGGGAGGGAAGAAGTAATGGCGGATACCCGTAAGGTCTATCTTGCAGCAGACCTTGGTGCATCGAACGGTCGTGTCATGGCCGGCATCTACGATGGTGAGAAGCTTGCGATCGAAGAAGTGCATCGATTTGAGAACCAGCCGCAGGAGCGAGATGGATCATTTCGATGGGATTTCGATGTTTTGTTGCAGTCAATCAAGACAGGGTTTAAGGCAGCCGCAGCGAAGTTTGGTAAAGACATTGTCAGCGTTGGCGTCGACACATGGGGTGTTGACTATGGCTTGCTTGATGAATCCGGCAAGCTCATCGACATGCCCTTCGCCTACAGGGATCCACGCACTGAGAAGATGGAGGAAGAGGCCTGCAAGCGGGTGCCGCGCCGTGAGATATATGAAACGACGGGCATCCAGTTCATGTTCTTCAACACCCTTTTCCAAATTCTTTCAGAAGTGGTGGCGGGTCGTCAGGAATTGAAGAAAGCTTCGCGCCTGCTCTTTACCCCGGATCTTGTGAATTACATGCTGAGCGGCGTAGCAACCAACGAATACACGATCTCCAGTACGTCACAACTGCTAGATGTGAGGAAGCGTGATTGGGCGACCGGCATGATGGCGAAGATGGGCATCCCGACCCATCTGTTTGGCGACATCACGCAGCCTGGTACTTGTCTGGGACCCATTTTGCCCGAGATCCAGGGAGCGACCGGCCTGCAGAATGTCAATGTGGTTGCTGTCGGAGGTCACGATACAGCATCTGCGGTTGCTGCGGTTCCCGCTGAGAGCGATTCGTACGCGTATCTGAGTTCAGGGAGCTGGTCACTCATGGGGATCGAGTCTGCGGAACCGGTTGTTAGCGATAGTGCCTACGATTTCGGCTTTACGAACGAAGGCGGCGTGGGAGGCACGATCCGTCTGCTCAAGAACATTACGGGGCTCTGGATACTGCAGGAGTGTAGGCGCGCGTGGGCGGAAGCGGGG
Source organism: Lentisphaerales bacterium (assembly GCA_030622955.1). Lineage (GTDB taxonomy): Bacteria > Verrucomicrobiota > Kiritimatiellia > JAUXFM01 > JAUXFM01 > JAUXFM01. Next base: position 24,447 of record JAUXFM010000002.1, on the reverse strand, counting down.
AGCGAGATGGATTTCGGCGAGATAGGCAAGCTTGCTCAGGAATCGGAACCGTTCAGGTCTTTTATTGATCCTGACGATCCATCTTTCACAACACCGGGTGACATGCCAGCACGCATCAGAGATTACTGTGTGCGAACGGATCAACCTGTTCCTGAAACGCCGGGTCAGTTCGCCAGAACTGCACTGGAAAGCCTCGCCTTCAGATGTCGGACCGTGTTCAGCAATCTTGAGAAGCTTACTGGCAGGAGAATAGATGTGTTGCATATCGTTGGCGGCGGGATAAAGGATGTTATGCTCAGCCAACTCACAGCCAATGCGATCAATCGCACGGTGATCGCCGGTCCCGTTGAGGCATCTTCGGCTGGCAATATCATCGTTCAGATGATGGCTGCCGGTGCCTTGGCGACGAGGGAAGATGGCAAGGAGCTGATGAAGAGATCCTTTGAACCGATCAATTACGAGCCGACGGACAGAGCAGATTTCGAGAAGGCTTATGAATGTTTTCACGCGCTTACGGGAGCATAGACACTGTTCGGTAGACCGGTTACTGTCAAATTCGAAATTCACATTCCGAAATCCGAAACTGAAGAGGAGTGCAGATAATGATTGAAGCAAGGAAACTCAAGGGAAGCAGCTTGGCAAAGGCAAAAGCGGTCACATTTGGTGTAGTGGCGGCGGGTGATCCACGTATTGATAAGCCTTCGCGCGAACGCGCGATCAATATCGTGGAGACGATTGCCAATATCATGGCTAAGGAAGTGCGGATGCCGGACGGCAGCCCCGTTGATGTTGTCTGGACTTCGACCCTGATCGATAATGAGCGCCAGGCTGATGCGGTTGCCGCAGAATTCAAGGATGCAGGTGTTAATACCATCGTCTGCACACCGGATACATGGGCATTCCCGCAGCTTTCCTTCATGAGCCTGATAGCCCAGTTTCCCGAGAACACGCCTGTCAACATAACCTGTGGCAACAGTGCGCCGAAGCCTGGTGTTGTGTTCGCACATGCGCTGAACGGCGCTCTTGCTCAGTCGGGTCGCTTGACCCATCTCAACGTCGGGACATGGCCTGACACCGGGATGAATCCGAAACCGTCGGCTGAGACCGTTAAAGCATTGGTCGATTGGTGTTACGCCGCGCTCACGGTTGTTGGATTGCAGGGGCGCAGAGTTGTAGTGTTTGGTCACGATTCCATGGGCATGGAAACAGCGCTCGCACATGTGCTGCCTACCCGCAATACGTTCGGGATCGAGATCTCTCGGCTCGACATGAAGCTTTTGGCCGACATGCTGAATAAGGGTGCGTATAACAAGAAGGAACTGAAAGACTTGCGAAGCTGGGTGGATAAGCATGTCGGCAAGCGTCTTGACATGTCGCAACCGAACGGTTCCAAGTTATTCGATCAGTCGCTTGCGATGTATCTGATCATGCGTGATCTCGTGAAGGATCATAATGCCGTCGGTGGCGGATTCATGAACCAGTTGGAGTGGGGCAGTGAACCGCGTGGGATCCCTCTACCAATCTGTGACCTTGCGGAATCGCTCATGAACTCGAGCTTCGACCATAACGGGCCGAAAGAAGTCTGTCCCTTCGCCACGGAGGCAGATGTTCAGGGACTCCTGACGATGCTCTTTATGTCGTGGTTGTCCGGTGGTAATCCTCCGCTCTTCATGGACTTCCGGAAGGTCTGGATGCCGGCAGAGCTGAGGAAGCTGGCGAAGAAGCTCAAAGTCAAATGCAGGGGGCAGGAGGTATGGGCGAAGCGCGGGATTGTCGACGGTGACAATTCCGGATCGGCCAGTCTCGACTGGGCGGCAAAACCCGGCACATCCATGAGCAAGATCATGAAAAATGTTTCGTTGCCTGGCGCGGAGTTATATTACTTCCCGGGCGGAGGGAACAGTGTCAGTTTCATTTCTCCGGGCGGCATTGAAGGTATTGCCGGCAGGTTGGCGTTCAGTCAGCTCAACGGCATGTTCAGCATGATATGGGATGAAGCGACTACGGTGGATATGCCGAAGAAGCTGGCTTGTGCCGTTGCGAACAGCTCGAATGTTACGTGGCCGCACAGCTGGGTGGTGCCGAAATATGCTTCAATGGAAGAATACAAGCAGTTCGCGCCTGCGAACCATTTCCATATGATCTGGGGGTTGGAGGTCGCGAGACTTCAGTACTGGATGGACTTGACCAACGTCATTTCCGTGGCGCCCTGGCAGGAACGTCCGCAATTCATCTCCGAAACCGACCGACCCGTCCCGTTGATGCATCTGATCAACGGTGGTGAAAATGAGACGAAACGATTGAGGGCGAAGTAGTCGGTCCTGTATGTGTTCCTTCTTCGCTCGCGCCAAAACGGCTTGCAGTGATTGTTCGAAGTTGACGGGGCCCTCTTCTTTCTCAGTAGCACGCGAGGGAATCCTGGGAGCGACAGCGTAAGTCAGAAGAGCCAAGGCAATGCGCGAAGCCTTCATGTTTCCCTCATGTCATGCGTGCATCGAATGTTGCCGATCAGGCGAGGCTGTTATCTGTCACCTGCATCCGGATTGTTCGCCTGCCTCTATTTATTGATTCTAAAGACGTACGAGCAGGAACCGTTGCCGCCACGAATGTTCACTCCTGATGGCATGTATAGATAGGCAGGATGACCGTTCTGGATAAGCACCTGTGGACGTTCGAACTTCTTGTCTCTGCAGTTTGTGGCTGCCTTCACGATATCTTCCGGAATGTACTGTTCCATCCGATCGAATCCCACGACCGGATCGTGGAAGGTAATGCCATCGTCGGACATCCACAACAAACCTGCCCCATTATGGTTGTCCGTCGTCAGGAGATAGGTTCTTCTGTCTTCTATAAATGCGTATCCGTCTTCAATGGTTGTCCTGTTGTTGGTCAGAGGTTTGTCATGGAAAACATAGGGACCCTCAAGGTTCTCGGCAATAGCCACACCCATGCGGCGAATATTTCCCTTACGCATCGCCTTGAAATAGAGAAAGAAGCGACCGTCAGGTCGACTGAGAAGGGCGGGATTGTTGACCCCAACCGTACTTCCATGGCACCAAACTGACGGATTATCCGGCGGAGAAAGTATAAGCCCGTCTTTACCGACTTTCTTCCATGGCCCATCGATATTCTTTGACACGACCATGCCGATCCGTTGAGAAGCGGGAAACCCTTCTCCGGTATTCGCTATATAAAGGAGGGCATATTGGGTGCCGACTTTATGTATCGTTGGATTGTGAGGCGCCAGTCTATCCCATGAGTCTTCCTCTGTTCCACTGAGAACGATTTCCTTGAAGGTAAATGGCCCCTCAGGTTTCTCGCTCATGTAGAGGGCGATTTCGCAATGAGTATGCCACCCTGGAGTAAATGGGGCCGAAGTCGGCCAACGTGCAACAAAGAGGTTGGTATTTCCTTCTGGCCCAATGATTGGCGATGATCCCCATACATGATATCCGGGTTCTTCAACAGCGATACCGATATATTCAAGCCTGTCTGCCCATGAACGATCCATTGCTTTACGCTTTCCCCCTTCGATATCAAATGTAGCAGCTCTGAAGCGTGTTTGAAGCTCTATGATCCTTTTTCTGCAATTTTCAGTTTCCGCCTTTCTCAGGATTCACATCTATCTCAGCCAGAACCAGGAGTTTGTGTTTTGCACGGAGATATCGCCGTTTTGTCACAGGCGGCAGTCTAGTCCCAACTTTACACGAGTGATTTGTTGCAGGCTTGGATAGCACTGCCACGGTTGCACTTCTTGCAAAACGCGACATTGTCATATTGCAATATGCCGCTGCCTCAGTATCACTGCTAAGACACAATATTAACAGCACTCTTCAATCTTTCGCGACGACAACTCATGAAATGTTCGGGCTAGAGACGGGCAGATCGGAGTACTTCATCCTTGTAACAGGCTATTGGAATTCGCAGTATGACTGCTATTGCTATCGGGGCATGCCAAGAGCAATTTAGACTGTAATTAGGATCGTCATTTATGAATCAGCAACCAGGAGCAATTAACCATGAAGCCAAAACCTAACATCCTGTTAATAACAACTGATCAGCAACGCTTTGACACGATTCATGCGGCAGGGAATCCGCATATACGTACACCACACCTCGATTGGCTGGTTGATAACGGAATCCGGTTCTCGCGCTGTTACAGTGATGCGCCCCTTTGCATTCCTACTCGCGCCACGATCATGAACGGAAAGCATGGCTATCGTTCTGGCCTGACCTATAACACGGAGAAAGTGAAGCCCATCAACGCAGAGACGAGCCTGCCGGGCGTGCTGACAAAAGCCGGCTACCAGACACGGGCTCAGGGCAAAATGCACTTCAAGCCGAAGCGCTCTAACTATGGTTTTGAGCACATGGAGTTGTTGGAGGATTACTATCGCTACATGGCGCGCCATCCGGAAAAAGGCACTCCCGCAAACACGGGACTGGGCCAGAACGAGATGGCGCCGGGCATTTCCACAGTTGACGAAACCAATAGCCTGACACATTGGATCGTGGACCGGTCGGTCGATTTTATCGAAACACGTGATGACAGCCGCCCATTCTTTCTCTGGGCAAGTTTCTCGAAACCACATCCGCCCTACGATCCCTGTCTCTCGTATTGGCTGATGTATCAGAACGCGACCGTGCCCGAACCCGTCTACGGTGATTGGTCGGAAGATGCTTCAAGCATCCCGACCGGGTGGAAGAAAGACACCCTTGTCCTCAACAACTGCGATCGGTTCAGCCCGGAACTGATCCGTGATGCGCGTCGTGCCTACTACGCCTGCATTACGCAGGTAGATTACAATCTTGGTTGTCTGATTGCACGGCTGCGTGAAATGGATCTGTTGGACAACACGTTCATTATCTTTACGTCCGATCATGGCGACCTCCTGGGCGACCATCATCTTGGCGCCAAATCACGCTTCCTGGAAGGCTCCGCTCACGTACCGATGCTCGTTCGGCCACCGGCATCGATGATGCCGGCAGAGATGAAGGGAACCACATGCGATTCATTCGCAATACCGGCCGATGTCTACAGGACTTGTCTTGCGGCCGCGGGTGCCGATGTTCAGGTGGGAGAGGAATGTGACGGGCTGGACCTCATGGCCGTGGCGCGCGGGGAGCAGGCCCGCTCGCATTTCTTTGGTCAATGCGAGGAATACTATGCCGTACATGACGGGCAGTATAAGTACCACTACTGCTATCACGGCGGGGAAGAGCTGTTGTTCGATATGGAGACCGATCCCATGGAGCAGAACAACCTGGCGAATGATGAGTCGATGGCGGCAAAGAAGGCGGAGTTGCGCCAGGCATTGATTGATGAAATGAAACGCGTGAACGACGAGTGGCTCGAGCATGGCGATCTGCCGGTTCGCCCGACTCCTACGGAACAGGAACTGCGCGGCCAATGGCCCGGCTTCCATTCACTGGCAGTGCCGAATGATATTCTACATTAAGGAAACGCGATAATGAGCTCCGAGTCACGAACTCTGAACCCCTCGGCCAAGCCTAACATCCTTTTCATCCTGATCGCTGATCAGGATCCATGGGCCATGGGTTGTGCAGGCAACAGCGAGATCAAAACACCCAACCTCGATCGTATCGCAGCTACAGGCATACGTTACGAGAATTTCTTTTGCGCGTCACCCGCCTGCTCGACGGCACGTGCATTGATCATGACAGGCCGCATTCCCTCACAGCACGCTGTCCACGACCGGCTATGCCACGGCAATACGACCATCGAGAAATGGAATGCAGCCGCAGATGAGAAGCTGGTGACTGAACAAACGGGCGAGCTGATTGAATACTTGGCAGGCATGCCGGGCTATAAGGACATCCTGGCAGCCGATGGATACGTGTGTGGCCTGAGCGGCAAATGGCACATGGGCGATGCGCATCACGCGCAGAAAGGTTACACATTCCGGGAAGCGCACGCCAAGGGCGGCGGCAGATACTACAACGCGCCGATTATCAAGGATGGTGAGGTAGCATTGGAGCCGGAGTATATCACGGACCATTTTACGAACAACGCGCTTCGATTTCTTGAGCAGCAGAAGGATTCTGACACGCCATTCTATCTGGGGGTCCATTACACTGCGCCGCACACTCCGTTGAATCGTGTCAACCACCCCGAGGAAACGTGGGACTCAACAATCCCGAAGCTGACAAATTGCCGGGCAAGAGTTTTGCGCCATTGTTGAAAGGTGAGAAGATCGAACGCCGTGACAATGTCGTTGTCTTTGATGAGTACGGGCCGGTGCGAATGATCCGGACCGAACAGTGGAAGTATGTGCATCGCTACGTCTATGGGCCGCACGAGCTTTACAACCTGAAAGAAGATCCCTGTGAAACGAAGAATCTCTCCGGGCAGTCGGAAGCAGAGGGGATGCTTGAAGAGTTGAAGAGCAAGCTGGATGGGTTCTTCATGAGATATGCCGAACCCCATGCTGGATGGGAGCCGCGAGCCGGTGACAGGCGTAGGACAGCAATATTGGGCCGGCCCGAAAGGGGCGGGAAAAGAGGCGATGAAGCAGAAGTGATGAGTTGAACATTCGTTTGCTTCAGAGAACGAATGGCCGCCCTGCTACGTCAATGGCTACGAAGGGCTGACAAGAACGTAAAGAAAGCGCAAAATGAAAACACCAAATATAATATTCATCATGTCGGATGATCATGCGGCTCATGCGATCAGCGCATATGGCAGCAAGATCAACAAGACCCCGAACCTCGATCGTATTGCCGAAGGAGGCATGCGATTGGACAACTGCTTCTGCACTAACTCGATCTGCACGCCAAGCCGTGCAGCTATCCTGGCGGGCACTTATAATCACGTGAACAGGGTCACAACCCTTGTGACGAAGATGGACAACCAGTTGCCGACCTTCCCGAAGCTGTTGCAGGACAACGGATACCAAACGGCCGTGTTCGGCAAATGGCATCTTGGGACAGGGCCGGGGCACTGCCCCACTGGATTTGACGATTGGACGGTCCTGCCGGATCAGGGCCGATATCACAATCCCGATTTCATATTCAAAGGGCCCGACGGTGGAACACGCAAATTGGTCAAGGGCTATGCAACCGACCTGATTGCCGATATGTCGCTCGACTGGTTGAAGAAGCGCGACAAGGACAAGCCCTTCTGTCTGCTTTGTCATCACAAGGCGCCGCATCGCAACTGGGAGTCCGACGAAAAGCACGAAAGCATGTATCTGAACGAGGAAATCCCGGAACCTGAAACGCTCTACGATGATTACAAGAATCGGGCGTCGGCCGCTGAAGCGGCCGAGATGCGGGTAGGTGTACATATGCATGAGCATGATCTCGATGCAGAGATCAATGACAACATGTCCGAGAACGAGCTCCGAAAATGGGCCTATCAGCGCTACATCAAACGATACCTTCGCGTGATAGCATCGATCGACGATAATGTCGGCAGGATCCTGGATTACCTGGATGCGGAAGGCTTGGCTGAAGATACTGTCGTGATCTATACGTCCGACCAGGGTTTCTTCCTTGGCGATCATGGTTGGTACGACAAGCGATTCATGTATGAGGAATCGTTGCGTATGCCGTTCCTGATCCGTTATCCGCGCGAGATCAAGCCGGGCACGGCGAATGAAGACATGATTCTCAACGTAGACTTCGCGCCTTACTTCCTCGATTTGGCAGGGATCGAGATTCCCGAGTCATTCCAGGGCCGGAACTGTCGACCTGTCTTCAATGGAGCGACCCCTGAGGACTGGCAGACCTCCATGTACTATCGTTACTGGATGCACAAGGGTCACAACGTGTACGCGCACTACGGTGTACGGACAAAGACGCATAAGTTGATCTACTATTATAGCGATGGGCTCGGACAAGAAGGTGCCAAAAATGAAACATACGAACCTGAATGGGAGTTGTTCGATCTCGTGAAGGACCCCCGCGAGATGTGCAATGTGTACAATGATCCGGCATATGCCGATATTGCGAAGGAACTGACAGACGAACTACATCGCCTACAGGAGAAAGTGGGCGACGAGCGATATCGCAAAGATGTCTAAAGCGGCCAGGGTCACACAGCCCGCAAGATAATAGTTTACTGGTGAGAACCCTGTTGCGGCATGTTTCCAGCTCAATTCGAGATGCGCTTTCCTGAATCCACTGCAAGACCTCTTGGTGAAAGTAATCGACTTCTACACACCAGAGGACAGAGAGCGGCTCATAATGGGGGGGGGCGCCGTCCAAGAAGAAAAGAAAAAATCTTTATGATAGCTGCCGCATGAAAAGAAGATTCATAGCATTGGGATTATTGGTCACCGCTCATATTGTGGGGGTGCTGCTGGGCACTCTGATCTCTGCGCCGGTTAACGGCGTCACGCTTGATCCTGGCAATTACATTGGCGCACTTGTGCTTGCGCCATTCGAGATGACGTTTGGCATCCAGGTCTTCTTCCAGTTCTACTCAAAACTGATTGGCATCGCTATGGTCTGTGGTCTCATAGGTGCGAGCACATGTTTCATATGGGGGATTATCCAGCCGTCACGGTGGTCTATCATTGGCATGTTTGGCGCATCCCTGTTCTGGAGCCTGGGCAACGCCCCCGTTTTCTGTGCCTTCATGTCCTTGTAGTCGTTGCGGGCTTGTGGACCGGCCCTGCGTCGCTCTGCGAGCTATGAAGGGCAAGCTGATCCGTCCTACACGAGGTGGATGCGTGAGTTATGCCTGTCCCCGGTTTGTTGGATTTCTTGATTTGTCCACAAAATAGAAATCCTTTCTGTCTTTAGTTGCACCGCAAGGTGTTGTAGCTTCACGGGATTGACCCTCTGGTGATTCTGTAAGCAGAAACACTGCTGTCGGGCAAACCGGACACTAGTAAAGGAGAAACATGAAGCGACCAAACATCATATTCATATTATCGGACGATCTCGGCTGGAACGATCTCAGTGCAGGTGGCAGCAAGTTTTACGAAAGCCCCAATATCGATCGCGTGGCGAACGAAGGCATGCTTTTTACTCGAGGATATGCCGCATGCCAGGTCTGCAGCCCATCCCGTGCAAGCATCTTCACCGGCAAATATACTCCACGCCACGGGATCACCAATTTCATTGGTGCACCCAGCGGCGAGAGATGGCGCAGAACAGGACGATTCACGAAAACGTTGCCACCTGAATATAGGCGCGCTCTAAAATCTGACGAGATCACATTTGCCGAAGTGCTGCGTCGTGCGGGATACAAGACCCATTTCGCAGGGAAATGGCATGTTGGCGGGAAAGGTGCATTACCAACAGATTTCGGATTTGACATCAACAGGGGTGGCACGATCCACGGCAGCCCGCGCAACGGCTACTTCTCACCATGGGATCTGGATAACTGTGAAGCCGATGGCCCTGGTGAATCGCTTCCGATAAAACTGGGCAGGGTGACTGCACAATTCATCGAGGACAACAAGGATGAATCGTTTATGGCATACATGTCGTTCTATTCAGTACATTGTCCGATCCAGACAACACAGGAACTCTGGGAGAAGTATCGCAGGAAGGCCATCTCGCAGGGATTGGCCGACAAGCGATTCAAGTTCGACAGAAGAAAACCGGTGCGTCAGGTGCAGGATTGTCCGATCTACGCAGGCATGATCGAGTCAATGGATGACGCTGTCGGAATCGTGCTCGACAAGCTCGATGAGCTGGGACTCGCTGAAGACACCATTGTCTGTTACACGTCCGACAATGGCGGCGTGTCTTCTGGTGATGACTACGCATCTTCGATGCTGCCGCTTCGTGGCGGCAAGGGACGTCAGTGGGAAGGTGGCATCCGTGAACCACTTTATGTCAGGTATCCCAAAGCTGTTAAGGCTGGATCTACCTGCGATGTGCCGGTTTCTGGCATCGACTTCTATCCGACATTGCTCGAACTTGCCGGCGAATCGGTTCCTGCGGAGCAGGTGATCGACGGCCGTAGTTTTGTTTCATTGCTCAAGGGTGGGCAGGACAAAGAACTGGAAGAACGCGACCTCTTTTGGCATTACCCGCACTATGGTAATCAGGGAGGCGATCCTTCCGCCATCATTCGTAACGGACCATGGAAACTGATACACTATTACGAAGACGACCATGACGAGCTGTACAACACCGAAACCGATATCGGTGAAGAGACCGATGTGTTCGGCGAGAATGAGGCCATTGCCAAAGAGATGCGTGCGCGCTTGGACAAGTGGTTGAAAGATACCGACGCGAAGCTCCCATACCCTGATCCCGAGTACGATCCGGAAAAGGAACAGGCATTTCTCGCGGAGCAGGCGACAGAAGTTATGGCAAAACTGGAAATTGAGCATGCCCAGTACCTGGATGCCGAGTGGCAGCCGAGCGAAGAGTGGTGGGGCAGTAGACCGATAATTGACGACTGATCGGTCAGTAGTTAGGTGTGATTGGCTATTAGTTAATCGTCTTTGCAGCCGGGAGGAGTGACGAGAGTGTCTAAACCCAATATTATCTATGTGTATGCCGATGACCTGGGTCGCGGGATGCTCAGTTGTTATGGTCAGAAGCATTTCAAAACGCCGAATATCGATCGACTTGCCGAAACAGGTGTGAGGTTCACCCGTTCCTATGGTTGCGCTGTCTGCGCGCCAGCCCGCGCAAGCCTGATCACCGGCTATCACGATTCCCATGCCGGCAGATGGAGCTACAACGAGGCGAGGATCTACAAAGAGATCTCGCATAAAACAAGAACCTATGAACAGATCCGCGAGTTGATCAATAATACCAGCTTCAATGAACGTGAAGACGAGGAATTCCTCCCGCACATGGCCAAGAAAGCCGGCTATGTGACCGGCCAGGTCGGCAAGCTTGAGTGGGGCTTTTCAACTACGCCAGAGCGTCTCGCGAAACACGGCTGGGATTATCATTACGGCTATTACGATCACGAACGCTGCCATGGATTCTATCCACCGTTCCTGTTCGAGAACGGTGAGCTTGTCGAGATCCCCGGCAATAGTGATCCCGATTGCGGAGTGAACCCCACAGGCGAAACGCCGGAGAAACGGAATAAGCGTTGGGATATGACCGGGAAGGAAGTGTATTCCCAAGACCTGTTCAACGGGAAGATCGTGGAGTTCATAACGAAACACAAGGATCAGTCTTTCTTTCTGTATCATCCGTCGCAGCTTCCGCACGGCCCCATATCGGTGCCCGAGATCCATGAGGGTGTGAAGGATGTCGAGACACTCACGGATTATGAGAAGGAATATGCGTCCATGATCCTGAGATTGGACGACACTGTCGGCCTGATCCGGGAAACGCTCGAGAAGCTCGGGATCCTAGACAATACCATGATCCTGTTCGCGTCAGACAACGGGCATGCCGTTTACTATCCCGAGGAGGGGCGTACGACGCGGGGCAATCTCACTCTGGATGGTAGGCAAATCGATAATATCGACCTCAACTACACCAGTGAATTAGTCGGTGATGTATTCAACGGCAATGACGGCCTGGCTGGCTGCAAAACCTTCAGCCTTGAGGGCGGAGCAAGGATACCGTTCATAGTGAGTTGGTCAGGGATTAAGGACAAGGGCAGCGTGAGCGATCACCTGCTGGCGAATTACGACACGATGGCGATGGTCGCAGATCTGTTGGGTGTGAAATTTCCGAGCTGGAAAGACGGGGTGTCCTTCTTGCCGACCTTGCAAGGTGAAGAGCAGCCACAACATGAATATGTTGCATTCGCCGGAAGGTTCGGGCCGGGGCTCGCGACACCGGACGGATGGAAGATTCGATACATCACACCGAGCCGCAGGTTCCAGCTCTTCTACCTGCCTGACGATTACCAAGAGCAGAACAACCTGGCAGAAGAACGACCGGACAAGCTAAAAGAACTGGGCACAATGATGCTGGAGGCATGCGATGGCAACTTCTACCACGGCACCTGGGAGAACCACAAAGTTGTGCGCATTGATCAGTACATTGCGGGCAGAGGTCCGGAGGAGCAGTTCCCTGCCACCGAGAGATGGATGCCGATTGAAGAATGAGATTAAATAGAACCTGTCTCAAAAGCGGGTTGCACACAGCTTTTACGCGGAGCCGCGTTGCTTGTGATTCGGGTATTTTTGCCGCAAGCGCCTTGTTTTGCACGAAACTCCGTGCAATCATGGTTCAATCCAGTTGCCTCTTGTGATATGAATGAATCTAAGCAGAGATACGTGCCGGCGATAGTGTTTTGCGTGTTGGGCTTGATCTGGGGCTGCAACTTCATCTACATGAAGATGGCATCTACCCTGATCACGCCGGACCAGATCGCATTTTTCAGGGTTCTCTTCGGGTTTAGCCCCGTGCTGTTGTATGCGATATTCACGCGTGCATTCAGGCGCGCACATGCCAGGCATATTGGCCATTTTGCTGTCATGGCTTTCTTAACGGCGACGTACTACTACAGCTTCGCCAAGGGCACGTCGATGTTGTATTCGGGAGTTGCAGGAATCGTCAGTGGCGGGAGCCCGATTATCTCGTTCCTGTTGACGATGGCATTCCTGAAAGAAGAGAAACTCTCCTTCAAGAAAGCTGTCGGGATCATGCTGGGATTCGTAGGGCTGGCTCTTGTTGCACGACCGAGTGCGGAGCAGCTATTGAGCAGCAACATGCAGGCAGTACTTTATATGTTGGCGGGCATATTGAGCGTAGGCTCATCATTCGTCTACACAAAGAAATTCATTACGCCGCTGAAGATAAAGAGCGGGGCGCTCACGGCATACCAGATGGGACTCGCGTTGATCTTTCTTGCATGCTTCACGAACTACAAAGGGATCGGCAATATCTGGACGGAATTCTATCCTGCTGTAGGAATAGTCGTTGGGCTCGGGCTGTTGGGTACTGGTGCAGCTTTCATAATGTACTATTACGTTATCGACAAGTTGGGGGCAGTAACGGCTTCTTCTGCAACCTATATTCCGCCGATTGTTGCCCTTTTCATTGGCGTTCTGATTGCCAATGAATCGATTGAATGCATGGACTACCTCGCCGCAGCACTTGTTTTTGCAGGAGTATTCTTGCTTAGGAGGAAAAAATGAACGTTCTTTTCATATTTACCGACCAGCAACATCGCTATGCGCTTGGTTGCATGGATAATCCCAATGTCGACACGCCGAATCTCGACAGGCTGGCTGCGAAAGGGGTTCTCTTTCGACGTTGCTATTCGAACGATCCGATAGTCCGGGTAAGCTTCTGTTCGTCCGCGCATTTCTGGCGACAAGAACTTGCCAGGAAACAATTGAACAAAGTATGTTTTGAGCAACCGCAACCGAACAACGAGGATAGATGAAAATAGCATTTACAGGATTGGTGATGCCGGAAGGCAAGATGAAGTACGACGACAACTTGTTCGTTGCGCTCGTCGAGAAGTTTCAGCCGAAGAAAGTGTCGCCGCACTATTTCGAATTCCTTGCAGAGGATTACGAGGCGGCCGATGTCATCGCTATAGCGCGCGACAATCTTCTGGACCTTCTCATTCTGGATATGGAAAAGATTGAGGTGCGCATGGATCGGGTCGAGGACGCTGCGGAAAAGGATGTGCTGACAAAATGCCTCGCTCAGCTTGAAGACCAGCGACCTGTCTGTGACATGGACTTCAATGAGTCGGAGCATGCAATCATCAATGCATTCAACCTGCTGAGTTTCACTCCGACCCTTGTGTGCGATGACTCCTCGATCGATCCGAACGTTGTGTGCCGTGACGGCATGGATAAGGCTGGCATGATGTTCTTCTATACGGTCGGCAAGCAGGAAGTCCACGCATGGCTTGTTGAGAAGGGCGCTGATGCCGTGACCTGTGCCGGTAAGATTCACACGGACCTTGCGAGAGGCTTTATCAAGGCAGAGATCGTGAGTTGCGCAGATATGATGACGGTGCATAACCTGCAGGATGCTCGCAGCAAGGGCCTTACCGATCTTGTTGATCGGGGTGACATCATTGCGCCGGAGAGCATACTCGATATTCGCTTTAATGTTTAGGAGCTGAGGACTGCACCTTCGCGTTGAAGCTCTTGAATGAAGCAGGTTTCGCGGAAGTGCGGTGGAAACGACTAACGTTTGGCGCTGTCGCAATCCACTAGACTGTTAAGTGAGAGAGTAGTGGTGCAAATGAAGGCACAACGGCTTGATTATTTGACTCGTCCGCTCTTTAGGCTTTATAGTTCTCTCATGAAAACAGCGACTACAACTACAGTGTCACTCCTCTTTGCAGCCCTTTTACTCAGTGGATGCACAACACCGGATCACATAGACCGTCCTGCCTCAATCGGGGGGGCTCAGAGTCCAGATTCGGAACGTGAAACCCGCCTGCTGGAGCCGATGGCTCGTGTCGGCCAGAAAAACCTGAAATCTGAAGCAGACAACGATGAGAGGTTTTCTTTGGCAAGGAAGATGGCCGACTTTGCAATTGTGCGCAATGCCGGCGTTTGCGGTTCCACCTTCAGGCCGAACCAGAAGCAGGATAAGCTCGTGCTGCCGGAAGGAGAGTTGCTCGATATGAAGAAGGGCTTGTTGAGGCTCTCTACTATCGGCAGGAATTTCATTGTCTACAAGAGCGCAGCGGATCAGCCGCATGACCGACTCATAATCGATAATAACGACGACAAGGATCTCGCCAATAACCAGGTGTTCACTCTTACTGACGGCAAATGGGAGGTCGAGATGTCGGTTGGCTTGCAGCAGGTAGCATGTGTGGCGCGGTATGAAGAGCCGTTCCTTCGCGTATCTGCAAGGGCCTGGCTGGAAGGAAAGGTCACCGTTGCTGGGAAGGAGTGTCGTGCCGCCGTCATCGACAGGCAATGTGACGGCAACTATGCGCAGGGGGATTTCCTGTGGATCGACATGAATGGCACGGGCTCAATGGATCGCTACTCGACAATCGGGAAGCAGGTGACGTTGGACGGCAAGCTCTACTCGCTCACGGTAGCAGTTGATAACGCCTCTGCAGAACTTGTGCCTTACAAAGGTGGATATGCGAGCATCACGTTATCGGCTGAGCAGCGCGAGAAGTTCAAGGATCTCAAGTTGATAGCAAGCGCCTATCGCATCAAAGGGAGAGAGTTTTCCTGCGCTCCGATGCATTTAACTTCGGCGGTCAAAGAGTTACCGGTAACTGTGCCGGCAGACAGCTACAACGCTTTGTCATGGCAGCTGGCGGACAGCAAAGGCAAGGCGGTTATCTCCGGCTTTGAGAAAGACCTCAAGATGCCAAAGGGCAGCACCATAGAGATCCTCTCGGGAACTCTCTCACTCGATGTCACTGTTGCCGAGAATAATGGCAAGCTTGGCATCAGCATGTCATTGAAAGGGGCGAGCAAGCTTTCAGGATATATCGATGAGAATGGTGTATACAAGACCGTTGCTGCTCCGAGCGTAGAGATCTTTACGGCGGGTGGTTCTGATAAACCGATTCATTTCGGCCATATGGAATATGGCTGAGGCGGCATATGTGCATACTCGGTGAGTATGCCCAAAGACGTCAAATCCGGTGACAAGCTCACTATCAAGGTGTCGCAGGATACAGGAACACTCTTCGGCAAAATGGAAGGCACTTGCGAGTATACGGTCAAGTAGACGGAAGGTGCAGGTGGTAGGGTGTCGACGATGAGGTCTCCGGCTTCTTGGCGGGATATATCGGTCGGAATTGCGACGAGCAGACTGAATCAACTGCTGCTCTTTTCGGTTGCTACATACGGCGTTGAGATCAAGCAAATCTGAACGGTTTTGCAGGCTCGACTATCTGCTTCAAACGGAAGTTGGCCCTGCAGTTTGCGCGTGATATGATGGAGAAGGGTATTAGCTTGATGTCAGTTATCGCTCTCTTATGAGGAACCACCCCCGGACTTTGATGATTCCGGCGGATTACGAGATTCAAGCTGGGGCAGTGCGGAAGGCAATCAGTCGGTGGGTTGAGGACAAAACGAAAAGGCGGGCATAGAAAAGGGGAGATAAACATGACAACGAACAACGGAACCATCAAGTACACAACAACAGATGAAGCGCCTGCACTTGCAACTTATTCATGGCTGCCGATTATCCAGGCTTACACGAAGGGTTGCGGCATCAGTATTGATCCGGTCGATATTTCTCTTTCAGGTCGCGTGATTGCAAACTTTCCGGATAATCTCAAGGATAATCAGAAGATTCCTGATCATCTCGCAATACTTGGCGAACTCGCCCAAACACCTGAAGCAAACATCATCAAGCTTCCGAATATCAGTGCCTCCATCCCTCAGCTCCAGGCCGCCATCAAGGAACTAAAAGAGAATGGCTACGACGTGCCGGAATATCCTGAAGAGCCAAGAGACGAAGCCGAAAAGACGATCCAGAAGAGATATGCGAAGGTGCTCGGGAGCGCCGTGAACCCGGTCTTGCGCGAAGGCAACTCTGACAGGAGATCGTCGGCGTCGGTCAAACAATACGCGCAGAAGAATCCGCAAAAGATGGGGGCATGGTCCAGCGATTCCAAGGCGGAAATCGCATGTATGAACGATGGCGATTTCTATGGCAGCGAGCGATCAGTAACCATTGATGAGGCGACAAATGTCAAAATCGAATTCGTTGGCGCTGATGGCAGCAGCACAGTTCTCAAGGAAAAGATTGCTCTGCTGGGTGGGGAAGTCATCGATGCCGGAACGATGAGCGCGAAGGCGCTTCGTGAATTCTTTGAAGCGCAGATGCAGGATGCAAAGGAGAAGGGGGTTCTGCTGTCGCTGCATCTCAAGGCTACGATGATGAAGATCTCTGATCCGGTGATGTTCGGTCATGCTGTTTCGGTCTATTACAAAGAACTGTTCGCGAAGCATGCAGCGACCTTTGAAGAGTTGGGTGTGAATGTGAATAACGGACTCGCAGATGTCTATGCCAGGATCGAGAAAGTGCCTACCGAAAAGAAGGCCGAGATTGAAGCCGATATTCAGGCGGTCTACGAGACCAGGCCAGAACTGGCGATGGTTGATTCAGACAAGGGCATCACGAATCTGCACCTGCCGAACAATGTAATTATCGATGCCTCCGTCCCTGTTGTGGTCCGGGATTCCGGCAAGATGTGGGGCCGTGATGGAAAACTGCACGATACGAAAGCACTGATCCCTGACAGGTCCTATGCCACGATGTATCAGGAGGTTGTCGAAGACTGCAAGAAACATGGCGCGTTCGATCCGAGAGTGATGGGTACTGTGGCGAACGTCGGGCTGATGGCAAAGAAGGCAGAAGAATACGGCTCGCACGACAAGACATTCTTTGCACCAGCAGCTGGAGCGATTCGAGTTGTGAATGACGCAGGCAACACACTGCTTGAGCACAATGTCGAGAAGTTAGATATTTTCAGAATGTGTCAGACAAAAGATGCGCCGATCAAGGATTGGATCAAGCTGGCAGTGAACAGGGCGAGAGCAACGGGGGCACCCGCCGTATTCTGGCTGGATAAGGATCGCGCCCACAATGCGGAACTCATTAAGAAGGTGGAGGAGTACCTGCCCGAGCATGATACGGAAGGACTCGAGCTTCCGATCCTGGCGCCGGTAGATGCGATGCGTTTCTCGCTTGAACGGATCCGGGCAGGCAAAGATACGATCTCGGTCACGGGCAATGTGCTTCGTGATTATCTGACGGATCTTTTTCCGATTCTTGAGCTGGGTACAAGTTCCAGGATGTTGTCGATCGTTCCGCTCATGAAGGGCGGCGGTCTGTTTGAGACTGGTGCCGGTGGCTCAGCCCCGAAGCACGTGCAGCAGTTCCTCGAGGAGAACCATCTGCGCTGGGATTCATTGGGTGAGTTCCTTGCTCTGGGCGTTTCCTTCGAGCATGTCGCAAATACATGTGATAACAAGAAAGCACAGGTCCTTGCCGATACGCTCGACAAGGCGATCAGCGCATTCCTTGAAAACAAGAGATCGCCATCGCGCAAGGTCCATGAACTGGATAACAGGGGTAGCCATTTCTACCTGGCTCTCTACTGGGCGCAGGCGCTGGCAGAGCAGTCGCATGATAGTGAGCTGCAGGCGCGTTTTGCACCAATAGCTCAGGAAATGGGCGACAAGGAAGCAAAGATCGTTAAAGAGCTCAACTCTGTGCAGGGCCGGGCCGTGGACATTGGCGGTTACTATCGCCCGGACAGCAACCTGATGACAGAAGCAATGCGTCCTTGTGCGACTTTCAATGCCGTTCTTGATAAGCTCGCGTAAGAGAGGCAGGGCAGAATCATGAGGGCGTATGCAGTTGTTGCAGCGGTACTGCTCTGTGCAGGTTGCGTCAGCTCGGCACGGCTCCAGTCCACTCGTGGTCGTTGGGGTTTCAACGACCTCGAAGAGTGGCAAAATGATTGCGCACGAATGAGCCCGGCCAGCTATGTGACGACCAACGGTCTTCTTCATATCTCCACGCGGGAACGGACGCGTGACCGCGTCAAAGTGCGTACAAGGAACAGGTTCGGCGCCGGTACTTACACATGGCGCATTTACGTGCCGGAGATGGGCGAGGGCGACCAGGCCAGCATAGGCGCCTTTCTCTACAAGGATGACAAACACGAACTGGATTTCGAAATCGGCTATGGCAAGAAGAAGGTCCGCGCGGAGCTTGGCGCAGAGGAAGATGATGTCGTATGTTACTGCAGTTCCCAGGGCAATCCCTACAGTTCAAGTCAGCTCCTGCTGACTCGCGGCATGTGGCACAAATTCACGCTCGAGGTGCTGCCCGGCGAAGAGGGCAACTACCATGTGAAATGGTCGATCGATGACAAACAGATGAAACGGTTGCAGACTAGATTCGGCGGAGAAGTGTCGTTCACTATCCATTGCAGTGTCGAAAATCTCCTGTTCATGGGTGACCATATTCCTGCTCGTGAGAACTATGCACTCTTCGATTACGTTGTGTATGAGCCCGGCGACTGACAGTCCAGGATGTCAGTTAGAAGGTGAAACCTTTTACTTGAACAGTGGGATCATGCTTGGTGCGCTTAAATTGAACAAGTTTCGAATTGCGCCCCACTTGTATCTACAATTACATGTCATGTTTTCTCGCAAAACAGACCTATTTACACTGCAGTTGACAGGTTCACGTTCTTTCTGCCAAACTTTAGCGTCGAGCCATCGCATTAACGACCAGTAAGAGGTGGAAATGACAAAGCATAATCCGTTCAAGATCAGCCAGAAACAATTGGACAGAGCGGCAGAGAAACTGGGACTGGACAAGGCAACACAGGAGTTTCTTCGCTGGCCACAACGGGAAATCAAGGTGACTTTGCCGGTTAAGATGGATGACGGTTCCACGAAGGTGTTCAAGGGCTTCCGAGTTCAGTACAACACAGCACGTGGTCCCGCAAAGGGCGGCCTGCGCTGGCATCCCGACGAGACAATTGACACGGTACGCGCGCTTGCTGCATGGATGACCTGGAAGACGGCCGTGGTCGATATTCCTCTTGGTGGTGGCAAGGGCGGGATCATCTGTAACCCCAAAGAGATGTCGGCAGGCGAGCAGGAGCGACTTGCGCGTGCCTTCATACGTGCGCTCAGCCGGGACCTGGGTGTTACCAGGGATATGCCCGCGCCCGACGTTTACACAACACCCCAGATCATGGCATGGATGATGGACGAGTATGAGCAGCTCGTGGATGGATCACATCCGGGCGTCATCACCGGCAAACCTTTGGCGCTTGGTGGATCGGCCGGACGTGGTGATGCTACTGCACGCGGGGGTATGCTTGTGTTGCGCGAGGCGGCTAAGATGTTGAATGTCGATCTGAATGGGCAGACTATGGCGCTGCAAGGCTTCGGCAATGTTGGCCGCTACACGGGACTATTAGCGGAAGAGATGCTGGGGCTCAAGGTGGTGGCGGTGGGCGATGAGGATGGCGGGATTTATAATAAGAATGGGATTGATATGCATGCACTGGCGCAGCAGTGCGATCGAACTGGTTCGGTAGTGAATCTGCCCGAGACGGAGCCGATTAGTAACGAGGATCTTTTGCAACTCAATGTAACTGTTTTGATACCCGCAGCACTGGAGAATGTCATCACCGAAGACAATGCTGATCAGATCAAAGCTAGGATTGTGCCTGAACTGGCAAATGGCCCTACAACCCCGGAAGCTGACAAGATCCTTCATGACAAGGACATTTGTGTAATCCCGGACATCCTTGCAAATGCGGGCGGGGTAACTGTATCTTACTTCGAGACGGTCCAGAATATATGCAACTATTACTGGTCGCTCGAGGAAGTCCATAAACGGCTTGATGACAAGATCACTTCAGCGTTTGTCGCTGTATATGACATGCACCTCAAGCAGAAGGTGAATATGCGTGAAGCGGCTTACCTTGTCTCGGTGGCAAGGGTAGCAGAAGCCTGCAAACTGCGCGGCTGGGTGTAATACCTGTAGAGATATCGGATCGATTATGAAAGAACGCAAGTTCGATATAGTACGGACCTATGTTCTATTCCAGACGATCAGCCAGTATCCAGCCCTCGTCCGGCACATGCGCAATATGTTCCGCCATGTTCTCGTTGAAAGGAAGGTTCTTACCGAGGCAGAGTTGACGCGCCTGGTTCATGAACAAATGAGCAGGGACGGGGTCGATCCGGACAAGGCCAATCGGGTTCTCTACAGGGATAGTCTGACCGATCTCTTTTTTGCCACTCATCTTGAGCCGGCAGAGATCGATAACTATGTCAACCTGGTCCGGAAACAGGACAGGTGTCAGCACCTGGGCAGGGTCCTCAATAACGAACATTCTTCTTTCGCCGAAGTATACGAGGCGCTCAGGGAATTCTGCGATATTCCAAAAGGAGAAATCTATATCTCTGCGGAAGAGGCGATGGGTATTCGCGTTTCGTTGATTGGCCGGTATATCTCCGCGCAGTTGCCCTTTATCGGCGTTGCGAAGAAGTACGTTACGATCAGGGACATAAACGGAATACTCAGGCGGACAATTGGAAGTCGTGGCGTGCCCGGAAGACTGGGCGGCAAGGCGGCTGGCATGATACTCGGCCAGAAGATCCTGCTTCCAACCCTCGAGGAGAAGGATGAGCTTCTCCTGAAGTACGTGAGAGTGCCGGATACATGGTACCTGAGTTCGGGAATCTTCTCAGAGTTCATTGACCAGAACGAGTTGCAATTCTTTCATACCCAGAAATACAAGAATCATGACACTATTGAGAACGAGTTCCATGACGTCGAAGAGAAATTCAGGGAAGCGTCCTTTAGTGAATCTGTCCTGGAGCGGTTCAAAACTCTGCTCGAAGAATGCGGCGAGCACCCTCTCATCATTCGCTCATCTAGCTATCTTGAGGACAGTTTCGGGTTGGCATTCTCCGGCAAGTACGACTCCGTCTTCCTGCACAACCAGGGCGATCTTGAGACCAGAATGGCGAAGTTCATTGATGCGGCGAAGCATGTGTTCGCGAGCGTTTATGGGCCTGATCCTATCCGCTACAGGCAGGATCATGGCCTTATAGATTATGATGAACGTATGGCGATGATCGTTCAGAAGGTCGTGGGCCGCCGGTTCGGCGACTACTTCTTCCCATTCGCTGCGGGTGTCATGTTCTCGTACAACTCCTTCGGCTGGAGCCCGAAAATCGACAAGAAGCAGGGACTTGTAAGGCTTGTCCTCGGACTGGGGACACGTGCGGTGGAGCGGGTCGGTGCTGATTACCCGCGCATGATTCCCTTGAGTCATCCGAATCTGCGTCCGGAAATAGAGGCACAGCGTATTCGGAAATACTCGCAGAAAGCGTTTGATGCGTTGAGTCTCAAGACGGGCGCACTGGAGAACGTTGATATCACAGAGCTGGCGAAGGAGATGCAACATCCTGAGCTGTTTGATGCGGTATCGATACTGAAAGATGATCATCTTGCTGCACCCATGTTCAAGACCGATGACCTGGGCAGCAAGCAACTTTGTGTTACATTTGACAACCTTCTCAACAAGACAGAATTTGTCAAATTGGTCAGGCGAACGCTCGCCTTTCTGGAAAAAGCTTACGGTGTGCCGGTCGATGTCGAATTCGCATGGGACGGCGGCAAGCTTTACATTTTGCAATGTCGTTCACTCTATACCAGAGAAGAGCTTGAGAATGTTGAGATCCCTGTGGATGTGGAAAAGGAAGACATCTTCTTTACTGCGGGTGAGGGCCTGACGAACTGCATCATCCGCGATATCGAGTATGTCGTATATATTGATCCGAAGAAGTATGATGGCCTGGCGTCGGCTGCGGAAAAGCAGAAAGTGGCGCGCCTCGTGAGCAGGTTGAACTGGCGGCTGTCGGAGAAGAAGTATGCCCTGTTCGGGCCTGGTCGATGGGGTAGTAGCGACATCAACCTTGGCGTGCCTGTCAGGTACGGTGATATCAATCACACGGTGTTGCTGGCAGAGATCGCCTTCGCAAAAGATGGCATCACGCCGGAAGTGTCCTACGGAACACATTTCTTCCAGGACCTGGTCGAAGCAGACATAGCCGTGCTGCCGCTGTATCCTGATGCGACTGACTCAATGCTGAATGAAACGATGATTCATAATGCGACCAACATGATCAGCGAGATTGTGCCTGATGCCGAGAAGCTGTCCGATGTTGTCAGGGTAGTACGTGTGTCCGACATTAAGCGGGGCAAGTACCTGCACGTTTATATGTCGGGCGACACCCAGAAGGGAATCGGCTTGCTCGGCGGCAAGAGCCGTAAGAAGAAAGCGAAATGACGGCGAGACCGAAGACTGTAAACCCCGCCTCGCCCAGAGGCAAGGCCTCCTGGCTTCGAAGGACAGGCTGTAGATTGCAGGGTTGGCTTCGCCACCAGATCGTTTCGCAGGAGGTTGATTTCTTATCCGAGCAGCTTCTCGACCGCCTGTAGTTTTGACGCGCTGATTACCACTGAACAGTCGCAGTTCTTCCCGCATTTGCAGGTTGTGCCATACATGTAGTTTATGTTCACCTTTGCACGCGAAAGCTTGTCAGACAGTTCTGCCAATGCGCCAGGCTTGTTGGGGAGGGGCACAATCACGACATCCTGTACCGAGTAGGCGATACGCTTTTGCACGAAAGCCTTCCTCGCAGCAGCTGCATTACTGGCGATCAGTTGGACGAGTCCTACATCGGTGCTTTCCGAAATAGACATCCCGTCAATGTTGACGTTTGCGGCCGCCAGGACTCTGGCGATCTTGGCAAGTGCGCCGAGCTTGTTTTCAATAAAGAGTGTATATTGCTTTCTTATCATTATGCGTCCTCCTGACATGTTGTGCGTAGTGAACTCATTATGGGGGCAGATCCCTTTTCTTGCAAGTCCGATCTATTCGTGATTCTTGTCGGATACGATGTATGCGAGAGATCCAGTGCATGATATTCCCTCCTGCGACTTCATTGCAGAAATATGGCTTGCTTGTACTGCGATGTGGGAGCATGGTAATAGCTTAATGTTCCAGGCTTGGAGGTGCTCAATTTATGAAACTGGCGGCATGTATTTGGGAAGTAGAAAACGCGGAAGAGGCTGCCATGGAATTGGCCGAGGGCGGTTTTGCGTACGTTGAACTGGGTCCGAGTGTTTTCATGAAGCGGGAAGCGGCGGATGTTGAGAAGTTGGGCGCTGATTTCACGCGTGGCGGCGTCACAATCTGGTCGGGTCACGCCCCTTTTGGACGAGACTGTAACATCTCGTCGCCGGATGACTCTTTGCGCAAGAAAGCCGTTGAGGATCACATCAAGATGCTGCACAAGGCGGCGTCCCTGCATGTTCATCATGTTGTCGTTCATCCCGGAATGGCCTGTGCACCCGAGGAGCTGCCGCGTGGTGAGGACAATATTCGCACATCTCTTGAGAAGCTGCTCCCCCTGGCCGAAAAACTTGGGGTGAAGATGGCGGTCGAGAACCTGCCCCCGAAACATGTTGGATGGGATTGCGGGAAACTCGCAGCAATGGTCAGGCAGTTCGATTCCAAATGGATGGGCACCTGTTTTGACACAGGCCATGCGCACATGATGCCGAAGATCGGCGTGATGGAGGCATTTAAGGCGTTGGGCGATACGATCATAGCTTTTCACGCGCAGGATAATGATGGGACCTGGGACAGGCATATACAGCCACCTTATGGCACGACGGACTGGCGGGCATTTGCCACACATTTGAAATCCGTGAATTTCACCGACCCCATTGCCATAGAAGCGAAGCCATGGACCGATGCCGGCTGGAAATGCGAGTTCCGCGAGATCCAGGCGCTGTTCGCACTGGGCCAGGTGTTTGTGAACCATGAAGGCAGGGAAGCAGGGGTGGTCTGCTCAACCTGCGGCCACTATTTCTTTGATGATGGCGAACGCTTCTGTGCATGCTCTTGAGAGAAACCCGAAATGCGAAACTCGAAACAAGCACGAATGACCGGAATCCCTGACCTTAGAGCGGTTGAAGAAATACTGTAGCAGGAGGGGCGTTGCGAATTGCGCATGATCAAGGAAGGCGAAGCAG
>JAUXFM010000191.1 GCA_030622955.1 Lentisphaerales bacterium | reverse complement strand
CACTACCAGTTCGAGGCCATCCATCCTTTCTCCGACGGCAACGGCCGGACTGGCCGGATCGTCAACATGCTCTTTCTGCTCCACCACGACCTCCTCGACCTCCCTATCTTGTACCTGAGCAAGTTCATCATCGACCGGAAGAACGCGTACTACGCGTTGCTCCGTGACGTAACGGCCGAAGGGCACTGGGAGCCCTGGCTTCTCTACATGTTAGAGGCCATTGAAACTATGGCTCGCATGACCCGCAATCGGATCATCGCCATTCGCGATCTCATGGAAGACACCACCGCATTCGCACGGGACCACTTGCCCCCACGTGTCTATTCCAAGGAACTACTCGAACTCCTGTTTCACCAGCCATACACCAAGGCCAAGTTCCTCGTTGATGCAGGCATAGCAAAGCGTCAGACCGCAGCACAGTACCTGAAGGAACTCGAGACGGTCGGAATCCTGAAATCCCACAAGGTCGGTCGTGAGAACCTTTTTCTCAACGTGCGCCTGTTCGAACTCTTGTCCGGATCAGGAGAGCAACAAGGTGACAGCAGATCCGCACAACAAGAAGGCCCTTAGCGAGCGTGATATCTGCACGAAATATATCACGCCGGCACTGACGTCTGCCGGCTGGGACCTCCACACCCAAATACGGGAAGTGGTCTCCTCCACCGCTGGTAGGATCATCGTCAAGAATGAACGATGGGCAGAACTGTCGGTTTTGAACCCACTTTCCCGGTGGGCACTATTGACGATTTTGAATCTGCCTCGGGGCGCTTTCCTTCTCATTCTATCCTGCGCTGTTTTGTTATGGGAATACATTTCTATTATCTGTAGACTTCAATTATGCCTTCTCAACCAAAATGCACTACTTGCAACACCAGGCTGAGCAATGGAGATAATTTCTGTCTACAGTGCGGTGCACCTGCTGTTCCGGCTACGAAAAAAAAGAGACCGTTAGGCAATCGGTACATCATAATAGGCACAGTCGCTATCGCAGGACTGTTGCTCTTTTTCCTGAGTCGACCCCTCTTCTTCCGGATGCTCTCGCTTGGAAGCACGGCACTGCTCATCGGCACCGTCACGATCATGGTCATTACTTTCCGGAAGGCAAAGACCGTATCGGCAGTATCACTGACTATCTCCATGCTCGTGAGCGCATTCTGCCTGATGATATACAGCAGGCTTATTAACGCTGATGTCAGTAATCTCTCCTCGATAATGGCCCTTTGCTCTGGATTGGTCATAGGCGTTGGCTGGTCTCTGACTTCCCGACTGCTTTTAACCCCAAAAGGCGTTAAACGGCGTGGCGGCATTGGCTACCTGATTGTCTGGGGCGGTATATTCGCCATGAACCAGATCACATCGCTCGTGACAGGACGCCCGCCACGTCTTGCCATGGTACTGCTCTTCATGTCTTCAGGCCTTATGATCGGGCACAATCTAAGCCTGCTCATGCGCTCAGAGCGG
Organism: Lentisphaerales bacterium; assembly: GCA_030622955.1. GTDB lineage: Bacteria > Verrucomicrobiota > Kiritimatiellia > JAUXFM01 > JAUXFM01 > JAUXFM01. The sequence goes on along the minus strand of JAUXFM010000191.1, from coordinate 1,595 downwards.
CTGAAAGCGAGGGAATCGTCCTTATGACGCATAACGTCCCTACAATTAAACCCGTGGCTGTAGTAGAACCCAAAGCCCACCACATGCTGCCATGGATTCTTGTCGGAATAGGCATCATTGGGCTTCTGATCGCTGTTGGTGCCGCATCGCCCGGCAATCAAACAGCAGATAATTATGATCAATCAGTGAACGAGACAGAACAATAGGACCGGAGACCAAGATGGAACTTTTACTTACCGAACAGCAACTTGGATCTTATAAAACAGTCATCGATATTGAACCGTCCATTCTCTCCCCGCTCTCATCATTCGAAAAGAGCATAGAAGGCACTCCTGCTGCCGTTCCTCCTGAGGCCTCAGAGATCTTGAGTACGCTTGCAGCCATAAACGCCAGCACCAGCATTGAGTACATAGATCGAAAGATCTCCATCGACACAGCTGTATATTATGCGGGCCCGGACGAGAACAACTCAGTCCGCCTTTCAGCATTGGAGAATGGAATCGAAGCTGCACACCCGGCCGACAAAGATAAAATCATGGACATCATGCTCTTGTACATTGGTGACTCACAGCTGGACAGAACCGATATAGAGCTGGATTTTCACATTGTGGAGGCAGCTGTACTCTTCGCGATGGTAGATGCACACCGGAGAGTGAAGCTGAATTCATTGCTGGGAAATGAGCTCGAAGAGGTGTCAATTGATGATGTCAACAGCGCCCTGAATGAAAACTCCAACCTGCTTCAATGGCTGACACCAGGATTCATCAAGGCTCTAGGAAAAGGTGCACCGAGCCAGAGCAACATCGCTAAAGCTTTCGAAAAACTGAAAAATCGCAAGGAGATCGGAATACTCTCTGATGAGTTCCTGCTAATCAACAGTAATCTCCGCATTCGCGGTGCTGTAGCTGATGGTAATGAAGTAGTACAGGCGGCTGATATTCATATAACAGGTGGCCGACCTGGATCTTTTCTGATGTGGTCTGTCAATGAGAAAAATGTAGAGATCAGAAGCATCAGCCCAGTTCAGCTTTTAATGCTCCTTGATATGCTGACGAAACCGGCGGAGCAGATGGAAGCTCCTGTTGAAAACAACTGCAAGAAATGCCAAGCCACACTAAGGGCGGACGACATGTTCTGCAGCGAATGCGGAACAGCGCGATAATTATGAAATCAACGATCAAGATTCCTCTGCTGATTGTCGCCGCCTTATTGGTGCTCTCAACAGAGCTCTGTGCCACCCCAAAGAATTTTGATGTCGTTGTACGGCGAGAAGATACATACATACTTAAAAACGGCAGCCGCTGGAACTGGGCAAACGAAGAGCATGGCGAATATATGGAGGATTGGTGGTCACAATTCTGGAAAAAGCCAATGATCTTCTCGTTTCGCAACGGTAACGTCACCATGAAACGGGCAAACCGCATTAACTTCCCCCATCAAACAGATCAATACCGCGGTTGGTACGACTACAAGGAGGTTGTGCAGGGCGTATTCAAAAACGGCACAATCAGTGGAACAAGTACTACTTTCGTTGAAATGCACGCCCAATGGTCGAACCAGAAGTACCCCATGCCGTCAAGTCGGATCGTAGCCAT
>JAUXFM010000180.1 GCA_030622955.1 Lentisphaerales bacterium | reverse complement strand
GCTCACAGAACGACATGGCTACGATCCGACTTGGGCGTTACCAGCCTGGCCATCCTGAGAGAAGGGCAGGCAAGGGAGCATAGAGAGAGGTACTATTCGGTCGACCTTGGCAGCGTGATCCTGCACCGACCCGTCATTGCCAAGTCCGTTGCGATCCAATTTGGCACAGTTGATGATGCGCCGTTCGTATTTGAAGGTTTTCATGAGAGGGAAGTTGCTAATGGCGAATCCGTGAGATGGACTTCTGCTAAATCATCACTGCTTGTGCCGATGGCTAAGCCGCGCAAAGATATGCAGTGCGAGATACGGTTCCTCGACAAGTATCGGTCCAGGCTGGCGCCGCAGCATGAGATGGCACTTCTGTTCAACGGCAAGGCAGTATCTTCAGCCGTCAATGGCCAGGAAGGTGATATGGTTATCCTCAAGGCATTGCTGCCGAGAAAGATGTTTAAGAACGTTCTAAACAAGCTCGAACTCACTTCGATCCCCTGGATACCCAGTGAGACGGCAGAAGGCAGGGATTCCCGAGAGTTGGGCGTCATGCTTCATTCTGTGCAGATCCGCCCTTGCACAGGAAAGTAGCATACCTCTTGCAGAGGTTTGTCCAGTCGTAATGCTCGCCTGCCTCTCTGGCGGCTAACGGGATCCTGTCGCCTTTGTCCCGGAGTGCTATCTCTAGTTTCGAAGCAAGATCTTCGGGGTCCATGGGGTTGCATAGCCAGCCGTTCTCATTGTGGCGCACCACGTCTGGAGTTCCGTTCACTCTGCTCGCAACCACGCGCTTGCCGGCAGACATGGCCTCCAGGATCACCGTAGGCATTCCTTCAGTTTCGCCGCGACTATCTATAATTGAGGGCACGGTCACAACCTTGGATTCTGTCTGGAGCTTGCTGATCTCAGCATGGGATCGGGGGCCAAGGAATTGAACAGAATCGCCCAGGTCAAGACTTGATGACAGTGCTTTGAGACTGTCTTCGAGAAGACCGCCGCCAACGATTCTAAGCCTGGCTTCAGGTATCGTTTTGTTGAGCAAGGGCATGGCTTTCAGGAGATATTCGATGCCTTTCTTTTCTACCATGCGACCGACGAAGAGAATGTTCATGGATTCGGAGCCAGCGGAGGAGAAAGTGAATTTGCTGCCATCAACTCCCATGCAGGACACGGATGCGCCCGATGGTTGTCCGAGCAGTTCGTCCAGCTTGCTCTTGACGTAGTTGCTTTCGCATATGACATGATCGGATCTAGTGATAATAAAGCGAGCAATAGCTCGCCCTATAACGCGTGGGATTCTCAGCAGGACGTAGAGACCTGCAGCATGAACGTGTACGACATGCCTGAATCGGCTTTTGTCGCGCGCAAGCGCGCCAGCCAGCCCTTGGAAGACCAGCCAATGGGAATTGACCGTCGTGATGTTATGTTCACGGCAGATCCTCTTGATGGCTGCCACTTGGTATCCGATGAACTGTGGTATGAGGAACCAGGATAAGGGATAGCGACGGACATTTTGAACCATGCCTTCTCTATAACAGAGTACCTGCCAGTGTTCTGGTGTTGCATAACGGTAGCGGTGGACCGTGACATTTTTCATCTTGACTCGCAGTGCGGCTCCAGGATGGCCCGGCGTCAGGGCATGTACGCTGTCAAATTGGTCCGATAGGCCATTGGCCAAATCCAGGACGAAGTGGGGGATGGTATCACCCACTTCAAGAGGGAAGGTGGAGGAGGTCACGAGTACATTATTCGCAGATTGCATATGGGGTCCATCATAGACTCATGAAGTCAGCAGTGGCAATGTTGAACTTGCTGTGCTTCCTTTCTTCAGAGTAGGTTGTCAACGCATGCGGGGGAAGATGAGTTTTGCCAGTTTCACGAGAGGTCTCAATGGCAGGTGCCATTGAAACAACGTGAGAAGCATGCCCTTGAGTAGGTAAGGATCGAATCTCGATACGCTGCCATGAGGACGCTTCAGAACGTCGGCCGCATTCATGACTCTTGCCTGTTTCATCGCGGCCACACAGGTTTTCATGATTTCCCTGCCATTACGGGGGAATGAATCCAGTCCGTCTTTCAGGTGCAGATGGAACTTGGCGTAGGTGATTGTGTTGAATTTGTGAGTGAGCCAGTAGGGTAGCGTAGTGGGCAAATAAGAGAGAGCCGTGTGGTAGGCGTGGCCAGCCATGAGTTTCGTCAGGGCCTCATCAAGTGAGCGCACGAGGCCCCTTGTGTAGTTGCCAGCGTAGAAGCAGGCGGGCTTAATGTATGGCGAAGCTTCTTTTGTCATCTGGAACGTGTAGGCGTGAAAGTCCAGGTAGAGAATAGGTGTGATCTTTTCACAAAAGCGCATGATGGCATCTGCCTCGGGGCATTTGCCGGCCTCGTTGTTCAGGAATTTCCAATGGAAATTCACATGCGACGAATTGCATCCCTGCAGGTTCGCAATAAAGCCATCTGGGTTCATGATGGGTATTACGTAAACGTTAAAAGCGTTCAGCATGCTCGATCTCACTGTTTTGTCTGTCATGTATTCCATTATGCCGATGGCTGCCAGGCTGTCGGGCTCAGTTGGATGAAAGCCTGCAGATACAAGGATGCTCGGTTTCTGAGATGTTCGATCTTGCTCATAGCAGTATGCGATCAGGTCGGATCCGCCTGCGGTTTTCCCCAGTACTTGTTTTTGCGCTTTGCTTTCTTGGGCAGCATGTTCTATTCGTCCACATATGCGTTCGTAGTTTCGCCAACAGGTATTGCTTATGTAGAGACGGCTCACGGCAGGTACTGTGAGAGGAATTCTATATTTCCGCAGACCATCGGTCGTGGCTTTGCATTCGAATGGTTCCAACTCCTTGTTCTTCAACGACGCCGTTGTGAAGAGCATGGCCCTATTGTCCGGCAGTTCCTCATCTTTCGTGCAGTTGACGAACAGCAGTAGATCTACTGGGCCCGGCCCGCCGTTCTCGATGCCCACACAGAAATGCAGATTGTAATCGAACTCAAAGCGCTTAGATGTCGTTATTGGTTCTGTTGCGGTCGATATGAACAGGTTCGTTCCATCAATATGAGGATTCCCTGCAAGGCAACCCGGCTCAGCCGTCAGGAGTATGATGTTCGTGCTCATGGTATTAGTGCGAGCGGTACTGTGAGTGTCTGCCATGTATATTCCTGCGACCGGGAAGCTGTGTTTATAGCACCAGTCCTGCGTCACTAGGGGTGACGGTAAGAGATCGGTTCGGGAATGTCAAGATGCTGATGGATCTCTGTGCAAGACAATGTAGCAACAAACAACGTTCTTCCCCTTGCCACTTTTCTGCGCCTTATATAGCATGATGTCATGATCGCCGAAGGTGCCATCGCATCGATAGCTGTGAACCCATGGTTGAGTTGTGCTCTCCATATTGCGTTGCGCTTTGCGATTACTGGTGCATTCTGGATATGGATCTTGCCGGCCGTGCTGTTCAAAGATCGGCAGATATGGCAAAGATG
>JAUXFM010000064.1 GCA_030622955.1 Lentisphaerales bacterium | reverse complement strand
ACCCCTGTTAATCCAATTGTTGCTCATCCAGGCGACGGCGTGAACTTCCATGCCACAGGTGGCTCGGGAACCTACTCCTGGTTGAACGTATATGGCGGACTCGGAACACTTTCCAATTCAAGTGGATCGACTAACCACTACGCCACCAGCGCTGATGGAACCAACAACGTCACTGTCATTGACAGCCTTGGCAACAGTGCCACTGCCGTAGTCATCCAGCAGTAGGAGTTTTCAGAAGAAAAGTAGACAATCAACAGCATTACCTGACGAGCAGAATCAAGCCGACCAGGGCCTGTCAGACAAAAGGGAGAACAGAATGAATAGAAAACAGAAAAGAATGCTTGCCGCATCGACGCTGGCCGTCTGTATGGCAGTTGGCGTCATAATCACAATCGCTCAAGAACCGGCACCTGCCGAAGAAGCGCCGATAACCCCGGCCGCTGAAGCGGCCCCACCGGCTGCTCCTCCAGCACCGGCTATACCGGCAACCGCACCTGCCCCGCCGCCAGCAACGCCTGCTGTGACACCGCCAGACAGCGTCATCGGCATGCAGAACGGTCACGAAGAGACTACCGGCGTCACCAAGGCTGAAGAAGGAACGATCACCGTCAACCTCGTGGATGTTCCTCTCCAAGACGTTGTCTCAATGTTCGCGCGTATTGCAGATGCCAATATCATCGCTTCTGCGTCGAACCTGCAAGAGACCGTCACGGTCAACCTGCAGAGCGTCCAATGGCGACCGGCGTTGGATTCAATCCTGGATATGCACGGCCTCACGCTGATCGAAAAGACGCCTGGCTCAAGGATCTTCACCGTCATGCCAAGATCAGCAGGACCCGAACCGCTTGAAGTAGAGACTGTGTTTCTGAAATATGCGAACGTCTCGAACGTGGCCGCTGCTGTAACCAGCATGCTTTCGCCAAGCGGCAGCATGTCGCAGTTCCCCTCTCGGAATGCGCTGGTTGTAAAAACGACCAAGAAAAACTTGGGAGAGATACAGAAAATCATTGGCGAAATTGACCGCGAACGACAACAGGTTTATATCGAAGCCAAGTTCCTTGAGCTGAATGATGAAGCCATCCAGGACCTCGGCATTAACTGGCAATTGCTTGAAGGACTTACGGTACGCGGTTCAGGAATCAGTGCAGCTTACGATGATGTCAGACACAGCATAATACAGGATGACAGCGGAGGCATAGGCGTACAATCTCATCTCAACACGAGATCACGTGATGAAGTCGACGGCGTCGCTATGGAGGGGACAGATCTTGGCTCAGAAAGCTTCGGTCGAGAGGTTTATGAAGTGAAGGCGCAGGGTGACAATATATCCAATCTGTCGATTGATGACGGCGGTCTCACATGGGATAGTTATGCGCCATACGAAAGCACTGAGACGCGAGCGGCGATCCTGAGCATGGATGAGTTCCGCGTGATCCTCAGCGCACTTAAGAAATCCGACGGCGTGAGCATCGTCTCGAATCCCAAGATAATCGTGGCCAACGAGGAGGAAGCAGCCATCCACATCGGTCAGGTGGAACGCCCATTCATCTCAAGCGTCACTGCCGGTCAACAGGGCATAGCACCAGTCAGAACCTATAACCCAGGCACTGCAGTGGAGTACGGAGTCAAGCTCAAGGTGCGTCCTACCGTGAATACGAAGGATAACATAAGCCTCCAGATTACCCCTGAATTGACCCGATTCATCCGCAACACAGAGGCACCGGATGGGCAGACTTATCCGATCATAGCAACGAAAGTGATCAAAACTGTTTTCTCGCTTGAAAGCGGCAAGACGGCTGCTATCGGTGGTTTGACGGAAACAACAGAACGTGAGGTTGTCAGCAAGATACCGCTGCTGGGTGACATTCCGCTGATAGGGAAATACCTATTCTCGCATAGCCATACGGAGAAGAAGAAGCAGGAAACGATCATCTTCGTGACCGTAGGATTGGCGCACCCGAAGAAGATAAAGCGTGAAATCGGGATCCCCAGGGATTCCCAGATAATCCACCGACATCTGCTCAGGTCCGCCATCGAAAAGAAGAAAGCAGAGGAGGAGTTGGAGAAACTCCGGAAGAACAGCAAGCTCACACCTGAAGAGCTGGAAAATCCATAAGGTCCTGTGCTTCTGCTGATCAGAACAGGAACATTCAGCCACGATGAAGCTATTTGTTAAAGAGGGATGGCGGTATGCCATATTGCTGATCATCCTCTTCGCAATCGCTACGCTCGCCGTCAAGGCGACTATCACCCATATCGAGACAATGATTGCACCTGAGGAGGCTTGGAAAGTCTCAGCGCTGCTGGCTATCCTCACGATGGGCTTCATGCTGATAGCAGGCGCTTTCGGCTTATGGGCCATTGAGTTCGCTGCGGAAGGCGAGAGTCGTCGTCGCCTGAGCGAAGTTGTGGATAGCATGGGCTACTTGAGCGACGGGCTTCTCGCACTGGACAGACGCGGCCGTGTTACCGGCGCGAATCCAGCAGCTCGTGATACATTACCGATCCCAATCAAAACAGTCGTACATCTCGCAAGCCTCTTTCCTGATGTTGCCGAGGAGGATGTGCGGCGAATGCTCAAATCCTCCGGGCCACAGGAGATCCTCACGCAATCAAGCCATCTCGGCACGGAGAGAACATACCGATTGCGCTCACAACCAGTCAGCAAGCTGTTCCTGCTCCTGGTTTCCGATGTGACCGCCATGCGCGCCCAGCAGATGCGTCACGAACAGATAACGCGCTTACACCTTATCGGACGTGTAGCCCGCGGTGTAGCGCATGATTTCAACACGATACTGGATAGCATTTCCGGGCACGCATCCCTGCTCAGACGACTCAAACCGGGCACCATCGAGATGGACCAGTCCCTCAAGACAATCACAGAAGATGCCGATAGAGGTGCACAGCTGGCTGAACATCTTGTCGAATTGAGCCATTCGGGTGTATCCCCAAAACCCACTGATAGACTTGCTGAACATGTCAATGCAGCGGCCGATCTATTGCGTGTCGGACTTTCTGATGCATGGAAAGTTGAAACCGATATTGAACCCGATTTCCCGCCTATCGCCCTCTCTCCTATTCAGCTCGAACAGGTCATCCTGAATCTCGGCTTGCTCGCAGCAGACGCTTTGCCTAACGCTGGTACCGTCAGGATCACAGCCAACAAGCCGGGCACCGGTCATCTTCTGAATGTGAGCAGCAGGTACACCACGGTAATCGCAATATCTGCCGGCGATACCCCCGGGAGCGACGTTGATGCACCTCAAGGCAGATCAATCCGGATAAACCAGGAAGCCGGAGTCATAGAATCAGTCGTACACTCAATTATCGAAGAAGCTGGCGGCATGTTCGATTCATTAACCCAGCCGGGAGCCACCCCCATATATCGAATTGCATTACCCCCTACGACTATCGCTCCGGTGCTCGATGAAGCAGGCGAAACCCTGCCGGACGAGTTTCAAAGCTATGTAGCCAAGTGGCAGGTGCTGCTTGCCCGCTCATCGCTCCATCATGACTCTCTTGAAGCGCGACTACATGAAATTGGCGTCAGAACCGCCAGGGTCGACAACATCGTCTCAGCTTTGTCCAAGGTCGAGGGAGGCCAGCAGTATGATGCACTGCTCCTCGATAAGAACCTTCTGGGTGCTGAAGCTGATGGGCTCCTCAAGGCTATCGTAAAGCTCTGTCCTAATGCAGGCATCGTCGTCCTCAGTGATGATCCGGATCGAGAGCCCACAGCTTTGCAGCACGACATGGCTTTCATCTCGAGCAGAGCCAACCCGAACGTCGTGCTCAAGGCAATGATTGAGGCAAAAAGCCTGGCGGTACAGCGCCAGCGGAAATAAGAACGTTGTCTATCAGCCTCACGCCGTCGAGCGATACCGCAAGGCAGACAAAGACACTTCCGTCGATTGAATCGACCGGATCCATGGTGAATGCATCCACAATATCGATGTAGTCAACCCTCGCCAGTTCCGACTCTTCAATACAGTCCCGCATCTTCGCCTTAAGCAAATCGCTCTTGTGCTCACCCTTCCCGTATCGCTCAACGGCAATTTTCAATGCCCTGCTCAGACAAGTGGCCTGAATACGTGCCGTCGCTGAGAGGTAGCTGTTGCGCGAGCTCATTGCCAGGCCATCGGACTCTCTCACGATCGGACCGACCTGTATCTCAACGCAAAAATCAAGATCACGCACCATCTTCTGTATCACGCGAGCCTGCTGAGCATCTTTCTGACCAAACACCGCTAGATCAGGTTCTATGATGTTAAACAACTTACCTACGACTGTAGCCACGCCAGCGAAGAAAGCTGGCCTACTTTTCCCACAGAGTCCGGTCGAAATTCTCGACTCCATTATCTCTACGCTCTTATCATTCTTAAACATCTCTTCGGGCAATGGGGCAAAGACAAGATCGACACCTTCCTTTTCGCAGGCAGCCAAATCGCCGTCAATATCGCGGGGATACTTGGCAAGATCCTCGCTGGGCGCGAACTGGGTCGGGTTAACAAAGATGCTTACAACGAGACAGTCACAATTGGCTCGTGCTGCCCTGATCAGGGAAAGATGACCGTCATGCAGAAAACCCATTGTCGGAACTAAGCCAATGCGCTTCCCATCAGACCTCGCATTCCGTGACAATGAACGAATTTCAGATATGCATTTAACCCTGCGCATGGGGATAGAACGATTGATCTAAAGCCGGTCCAGGAGCGCTGCGATCAGCTGTTCCGGGCCGACAGGCTTTGAGAGCAGACAATGCTTATCATTCTCATCGACAATGCGGCGGATCTCGGGAGAAGGTGAGTACCCGGTACAGAAAACAATGCCAGGCATTTCCTGATCTGTGTTTTTACAGATATCACGAATCTTGAAAAATGCTTCAAAACCATCCATTATCGGCATGTGCAGATCCATAAGAATAAGATCTGGCGCCTTCTCTTCAAACGCTTTTACGGCTTCCTCCCCATTCTCGCAGAGCTGGAGATCAATTCCATTCATGGCGTTTCCGATGACCATCTTGAACAGGGTTCTTATCGTCTTCTCATCGTCAACAATCAGAAGACGCTTTCCTGTATAGTCCTTCTCTGAAATACTACTCATCTCATGCCTGTCGGTTATTGGTCCCGCTTGGCGCAAATACGCCATCCATCACACAGGGAAGTACATCGTAAACACAGATCCAACTTCAGGGCTTGAATCAAGTTCTATCGTGGCATTATGCTCAAGGAGTACGCGTCGTGCAATAGTTAATCCTAGCCCCAGCCCCTTTCTCGACACCGCGTTCTTGGTAGTAAAAAAGGGGTCAAATATCTTCCGGTAGTCCATTTTTGAGATTCCGCAGCCATTATCCTTAACGGCAATAAATACATAGCTGCGGTCCTGCTCTAAACCCTCTATGCCGGCCGTATCGCCCAGCAAACCAGTCTGGACCTCAACGCAAACATTCTCCCTTCGAACCCGGGATTCCAGTGCGTTATCGATAAGCGCCATAACCGCACCACCCAGCAATTCAGGCAAACCATTGATAGTAGGCAGGCTTTCGTCAGTATTTACCACAATCTTGCTGCTCTCAGGAAGAGCATCACCCTCGATCGAGGAGACAAGCTCGACAACGAGATCGTTCATGCTGAAGTGACGACGCTCACCATATAGGTCACTCGAGTAGTCAAGAAGCTGGCGGGTGAGTTCGGCCATCCCTGCCGCCGTCTTCTCCATGATTCCAAGCAGCTTCCGGCCACGACTATCCTCTGCGAGGTCACTCCGTATCATGTCCGGATACGCCAGTAATGGGGTCAATTGATTATTCAGATCATGGGCAAGCCGCGCTGAGACATTTCGCATCGCAAGATCCAGCTGCCCTTCATTGTTAACATCGCTCATTAAAGACATCTTACCAGCACTCCATGGCACAAGGTAACTCTTTTCTTCAGCCAAGCAGGCCGTCGAGGCCCATACCACCGGTCATTTTGGACATTTCTTTGGCAGCTTCCTTCTTCGCAGTCTTGAGTGCACCATTTATGGCTCCTGCAATCAGTTCTTCGAGCCTTGCGGCCTTATCTGGATCTATCGATACAGGATCGATTCTGATGCTCTGGATGGTCATATCACCACGTGCAACCACCTCTATCTTGCCTCCGGCGTGTGAATAGTCAACCGTCTTCCGCTCAAGATCCTTCTGGATCTTCCCCATCTCCTTCTTCATGGACGCCGCCTGCTTGATCATCTCGAACATATTAGCCATTCCTGTCACATCCCTTCTTCATCGAATCGTTCCTATCCAAGAGGTCAACTTAACGTGTTGCCGAAAAGTCCCCACCCGCGATGTCAACATTGACATACGAATATGTGCCTGCCATGTAATCAAATTGATTGTTCGCTGTGGCTTCAAATTCAAGCGTGAATTCCGCGGGTTGACTGGTCACAACCGTCAATGTCACAACAGTCCCGGATAGATTACCCGACACTGTCCCCACCCTGCCCGCTGAATCGCTATAAGAACCCGTAACAACGTCTCCTTCTTGCACCAGTATCATCGTCAACGTGATCGCCCCGCTCTTGCGCTTTCCCGACCAGGTTCCGGTGAGTGACGGCGCTGAGAGTTCAGTCGACACAGAACTATCAGAGGGATCATCCTCCTCTTCATCATCGCAGCCCGTAGTGAGACAGGCATTCCCCAGGCATATCACCAGGATAAGCCGAAACCACAACCCGTTGTTACTGACAAAGCACATTGCAGCTGACAGATTGCCATACTTGTCTTCGCCGTCAAGAAGCATTTCAACCGCATCTACTATAATCGCTAGCCCGCTATCCAACTAAGAAGGAAATTGACCAAGATCTGGTCGGGAACAGGCTCATTCAAGATGTCGAGCAACGAATTGTTCTCAACCATTTTCACAATCTAGAGGGAAAGATCATGGCCGCTGCAGAAAACCATGCCAGCCTCTACCCATTGCCTTGATTGCAAGAGCTTCTGGATACAACCACAGGCCGAATCACCGCACATGCCTGGCTTACGCAGATTCATAACTATTGCTGCATGACGGAGAATCGCTCTAAATATCCACCGGACAGCAGCATCGTCAAATTCGCCATGTTGAGCTGCCCGCTCTTGCACAACGTCGAAAGATGCAATTAGCTAGAAATGCCCAATTCCGAAAGAATTCAGCTGCTTACAGTCAGCACGCGTTTTAGCGGCTCGCGTTTGCATATGTATTCGTGTTAGCCTTTTCGATCCCATGTGTTTCAAAGTCAAAGATGTGATGTTTTTACCGATCCTGATGTCCATCCTTCTGTGCATGGTCAGCTGTCGAACGCCTTCAGCTCATGTTGATCATGCTGACAACGTTGCATCCAATATCATTGCACAATATCAGATGGAAGGACTCGACAGGACCGAACCATTTACCATCAATCGGCCATCTGACCTGCTGCGCCAGCGACTCATGAGCGGGCAGGAGCTGCCCGGCCTTACGAATGCATTACCATTTCAACTCGAAACACTGTCTTCCCCTTTTGAAATAGATCTGATCTCGGCACTGCAGATAGCTGCCAGGAACAGTCGAGATTACCAATCGGAGAAGGAATCCGTTTTTCAAAAAGGGCTCAGCCTTGACCTGGCACGCGACGCTTACAGGAACTCATATGCGGGCATGCTGTCATCACTCCGGTCAAATGCGGATACGGATGGCACAGAAGAAGCTAAGCTCTCAGGCAATGCCTCCGCTTCCTTGACAAGGAAGCTCAAGACCGGCGCCAGCTTCACAACAAAGATAGGCATCGATCTCGTCAAACTCCTTACCATGGACAAGACCTCTAGCCTCGGTATCTTCGCAGACGCAACTGTATCAATTCCCCTCTTAAAAGGAGCATGGAACGGCGCACCCACAGAATCTCTGACACAAGCAGAGAAGAACATGCTCTATGCAATACTGGAATTCGAGCGATTCAAGCGATCTTTCGCCGTCAGCATCGCATCCGAATACCTCGCAGTAATCGAACAACATGATCTCGTCAGAAACGCCGACGACAACTACAAGATGATTGTGCTTGCCCGTGAACGTGCGGCTGCGCTTGCAGCCGCCGGGCGCCTGAGCGAAACCCAGGTCGACCAGGCCAAACAGGACGAGCTGCGCGCGAACAACAGGCTGATCAGTGCAAAACGTCAATACTCTACAAAGCTCGACACGTTCAAGGTTGCTGTCGGGCTTCCACCTGATGCAGAGATCTTGCTTGACCCCACCGAGCTCTCGCGCCTTGCCAAATCTACTCGTGCTGCGATCGCGGCGCCCGCGCAGCCTGGTGCTACTGCGCCGGGCCCTTGCGAGATCGATGAAGAGACTGCCGTGCGGCTCGCACTCACTAACAGACTCGATCTCAGGGTCGCTTATGGCCAGATGGAGGACGCTAGACGGAAAGTAGGTGTCAGCCGAGATGATCTACGTGCCGAGACAACACTCACAGTTGCTGCATCTACGCGTGAAGACAAGAAAGACAAGATCACGTCCATTTCAGATCCTGCTACAGAAACCACCGCCACTACTGACGGAACCAGGACCACAATGACCATCAAGCAGGACAAATACAGCCTCGAACTCGATATTGACCTGCCCTGGGAACGCACCAAGGAAACGATCGCTTACAGACATGCGCTGATAGCACTCGATTCGAGTCTTCGTGCCGTTGAGGCAAAGGAAGACAACATAAAACTCAGCGTCCGCAGCATCCTTCGCGCTCTCAATGAAAAGCGCCAGGCATACCGAATCCAGACGACATCGGTCAAACTTGCTGAAAAGCGCATCGAGAGCACGGAAATGTTCCTCCGTGCTGGACGCGCGGAAATGCGAGACCTCCTGGAAGCACAGGAAGCGCTCGTCTCGGCAAGAAACTCGCTGGTATCCACATTGGTCGCATACAGGCTCTCCGAACTCGATCTCCAACGTGATATGGGCGTCCTTCAAGTGAATGAAAAGGGATTATGGAATGAATACAAGCACAAAAAGTAACACAGCGCCTGGCTGTTCCAAGCCTGTGATCGCAATAATAATCGTTGTCATCGCAGGGATCCTGATGGGTACAAGATCCTGCCGTAACAACCGCCGCCAGCGCGAGAAAGAGATGCCGACTTTTGAGGTGCGACGAGGTCCACTGACCATCAGCATCAAGGAAGCCGGCTCCATTGAGAATAGGGAGAAAGTCGTAGTCTACAGCAAAGTCGAATCGCATGTGCAGATTGTCTGGCTGGTCGAAGAAGGTAAATCAGTCAAGAAAGGGGAGCTTCTTGTTGAGTTGGATGCCACATCATTCACTGACAAGAGGATCGAGCAGGAGATATGCCTCCAGAATACGCAGGCCAGCTTTATCCGTGCGCAGGAGGAACTTGAAGTCACCAGAAACCAGACGCAATCCGATGTTGAGAAGGCTGAACTCGAGCTCAAGTTTGCCGGCCTGGATCTGGAGAAGTACCTGAAAGGTGAGTATCCGCAACAGCTTAAGGCTGCTGAAGCTGATATAACCATCGCCAAGGAGGAAGTCAACAAGGCAACGGATAACTTGGCCTGGTCCGCCAAGTTGGAAGACAAAGGCCACATTACCCGAAACGAGCTGCTTGCCGACGAACTTGCCATCAAGCGCGCAAACATCAATCTCGCGCTGGCGGAAGGCAGACTCGACCTGTTGAAGAAGTACACGCATGGCCAGCAGGTTGAGAAACTCAAGAGCGATGCGAAGCAGGCAAAGATGGCGCTACAACGGGAAAGAAGAAAAAGTAAGGCCAATATCGTACAGGCTGAAGCCGACCTGCGCGCACGCGAATCCGAATACCACAGCCAGAAAGGGAAGCTTGAGAAGATCGTTAAAAACATTAAGAACTGCAGGATCCTGGCGCCATCTGAAGGGATGGTCGTCTACGCAACCAGCGGACACCGCTGGCGTCGTGATGGCCCACTCGAGAAGGGCCAGGAGGTAGCCAAGCGCCAGGAATTGATCCACCTTCCCACAACCAGCGCAATGATCGCAAAGATGACCATCCATGAATCGAGCGTGACCAAGGTCAGGAAACGGCTCCCGCTCCATGTCAGAATTACTATAGATGCCCTGCCCGGTCGTGAGTTCGAGGGCACATTGACCAAGATCAGCGTACTGCCCGACACATCGCGCGCATGGCTGAACCCTGAGCTCAAGGTGTACAATTGTCGGGTTGACATCAAAGATGAGTCAACTAAAGGTGAGATCCGGCCAGGCATGAGCTGTGGCTGTGAGATCATCATTGAGGAATACGATGATGCCCTTTATGTCCCAGTACAATCGGTGATGCTCATCGATGGCCAGCCAACAGCATACCGCGTGGGTTTGACGGGCAAACCTAAGCCCGTTGAAGTCCATACCGGATTGGATAACAACCGCCATCTACGAATCACCGGTGGCCTCAAGAAAGGCGATAAGGTACTGCTTGCGCCGCCACTACCGCCGTCAGGTGCCAAACCCAGGAACACAGAGAAGGACAAGGATCCTGCAAGAAAGAAGGAGCGATCTCGACGTGGCAAGAGCGATAGTTCAAATCACTGATGTAACCAAGCACTATCGCATGGGGTCTGAAGTCGTCCGAGCACTGGACGGAATCACACTGTCATTCGAACAGGGCAGTTTCTGGGCCATTATGGGGCCAAGCGGTTCCGGCAAAAGCACTCTGCTCAACATCCTCGGCTGCCTCGATCGCCCCACTTCCGGCAAATACATTCTTGCCAGCAAGGACGTTGCGCAACTTGACGATGATGAGTTAAGCGATATCAGGCTGAAACATATCGGGTTCATCTTCCAGAGCTTTAATCTGATACCGCAACTCACTGTCAGGCAGAATGTGGAACTCCCCCTCTTTTACCTCGGCAACGACGAACAGACCTCTGCTGAAAAGGCACGTAAGACTCTCGATCTTGTCGAACTTTCAGATCGGCTTGACCATAAACCCACGGAACTTTCAGGCGGGCAGCAGCAACGTGTGGCAATAGCACGATCGCTGGCCAATGACCCGGACTTCATACTTGCCGATGAGCCTACCGGCAACCTCGACACCGCGACCGGGCAACAGATCATGGATCTGCTTGGAGCGCTCAACCGCCAGGGCAAGACAATCCTCATGGTCACCCACGAAAAGGAAATCGCCGAACATGCTGGCCATAGCCTGCATATGCGTGATGGCAAGATAGAGTCCATCCGAGGGGGAACCTGATGGATTCCACCAAGATCGTTCGCAACATACGACTCGGCATCAAGGATCTCATGCTCCACAAACTCCGGTCCTTCCTCACTGCCCTTGGCATGGTATTCGGGGTCGGCAGCGTTATAGCCATGCTGGCTGTCGGAGAAGGTGCAAGCAAGCAGGCACTCGAACAAATACACAAACTCGGAAGCAATAATATCATAATCAATTCGATGAAACCTGTTGAGCAGGCAACCTATGACAAGGAGGCCGCTCGACTTAGTATGTATGGCCTCCTTTACGAGGACGAGATCCGCATACGCGAATCCCTGGACACAGTAAAGCGCACTGTTCCAGCCAGAATGATGCGTAAGGATGCCAGGCTCGGCGAGCGCAACATGGAGCTTCGACTTGTATGCACCACTCCCGGCTGGTTCGAACTCGTAAAACGACGGCTTGTCGCAGGACGCGTGATCGCACAGCGGGACATGATTAAAAGCGCGCCGGTCTGCGTGCTCACCGAGCATGGTGCTCGGAGACTCCTTGCAACGCAGCACAGCATTGGTGAGAACATCAAAATAGGCGGTGTATTCTACGAGGTGATCGGGATAATCATAAGCGAAGTCGGCGGCACATCGATCCAGGTACCCGACCAGGAAATTGACGCCTATATTCCCATAACTGTTTCGATCGAACGGTACGGGGAAGCCACTTACGATCACACAAGTGGTTCCCGTAGCATGGAGCTTGTTGAATTACACGCTATTCTCGTAGAGGTGGAATCTCTTGAACAGGTCGAGCCCTCGGCCGCAGCCATACGGGCAATGCTCAAACGCTTCCACAAGAAAGAGGACTACAAGGTGAGTGTCCCGCTTACACTTCTTAACCAGGCGAAGGAAACGAAGCGCACATTCAATATTGTGCTCGGCTCGATAGCAGGCATCAGCCTGCTCGTCGGAGGCATCGGCATTATGAACATCATGCTTGCATCGGTCACCGAGCGGACAAGGGAAATAGGAATAAGGAGAGCCATCGGAGCGAAGAAACGGCAGATTGTCCTTCAATTCCTGACAGAAACACTGGTCCTCTCTCTAGCCGGCGGACTCATTGGGACCCTGTTCGGAATCGGTATCCCCAAGATAATCACATCCCTTTCCGGTATGCCAACAGTAATTCCGGGATACGGCATTCTTCTCTCGCTCGGCATCAGCATTAGCATCGGCATCATCTTCGGCATTTATCCCGCCATGCGCGCTGCAGATCTCGACCCTATCGAGGCATTGCGGCACGAATAGGAAGATGGTTTCAGCTTCCCTGGCCGGCTCAATTCAGGATCGTGGGCATATTAAAGATCGGCAGAAACATGCAAATAACGATCCCACCAATCAACACGCCCAGCACTACCATCAGCAGAGGCTCCAGAAGAGATGTCAGGCTATTGAGCATCGTATCGACCTCGTCTTCGTAGAAATCGGCAGTGCATTCCATCATCTCATCAACCTGTCCAGCCTTCTCGCCAGCCTGCAGCATCTCGACAAGCATCTCCGGAAACAAGGAATTGTCTCTGAGCCCGCTCGACAAGGGGGCGCCCTCCTCCACAATCCTGCGCGACTCAAGAATTGCATTGCCGATAACGCTGTTGCCTGCTGCACCAGCAGAGATCTCGAGATTCGAAGTTATTGTCACACCCGACCTGATAAGCTGGCCAAAGGTCCTCGCGAATCTGGCAGCGGCGACCATCTTGTTCAGTTCTCCCAGCACAGGCAACTTCAAAGCTATGCAGTCAAAGACATACCTGCCACCTGCGGTCTCGCACCATCGCCTTAGCAGGAGAGAGAACAACATGACCGCCATCACGACAATATGCCAGGAGTTCCGCAAGAATGAGCCCGCGTCTATGAGAAACATCGTTGGTGCTGGCAGCTCCTTCTCTACCTCCTCATACAGGGTTGCGAAAACCGGTAGGACAAACATCAGCATCCCCGCCGAGATCAGAACAGCTATGCAGAGAACGACAACTGGATAGGTCAGTGCCGATTTCACCTTCTTTCTTAACTTACCCGAAGATTCCAGCAGGTCTGCAAGTCTTCCTATTGTCTCTGGCAACAATCCCCCTTTCTCGCCACCACGAACCATGTTCACGTAAAGATTGTCGAACAGCTCAGGATATTTACGCAGGGATTCAGAAAGAGAACAGCCATCTTCGATCGCGCACCTGACGCCACTGATCACATCCGTAAAGTTCGGGTTCCGCTCCTGCTTCTCCAGCGCTTTCAGACATGTCACAATGGGCATTCCAGCGGACAACATGGCTCCGAGTTTCCGAGAGAACTTGGGCAGCAAATCCAGGACGATCCGCCTGACGCCAGTGGCTCTGTGAACATCACGTGCAGCACCAGGAGCTGCGACCATTACGGCCACTGTGTCGACCGCCTCTTCAACAGGAATCCGCGATAGTAATGATTTAGCAGAAGTGGCCACATCTTTGATCATCAACCCTCCTTCAAATCAATCCTCTTTGAGACATAGCATCCATGGCGTCATTCGGCAGAGTAAAGGGAGACGCGGGGTCGATCTACGGGCAAGTCTCCCGGCACAAGGTTCCTGGATCCCTATCACTCGTCTTACAGCGGTATGGGCAATCAGTCGTGGCAACCCGTCATTAGTGCTTAAATGCGTTGTTGGGCAGCATAGTCAATCGCGTTAGACGAACATTTAGGCATCGAACCCCGCTCTTTCCCCTCCTAACAGTTTCGTTTGAGCTCCGCAACAATGTGCTCATCCTTGATAAATAGTTAAGCAATTACTATACCTGCCAGGAGTCGGAAACATCCGTGATCTTGATCCATTGTGATGGGTGCTGTCGAAGCCCTCATATTATGGGGCAAAAAGGGCAAGAAAGCGTCAGGTGCAATCTGGAAATACAGGTGCTTCCTTTTTGAAGCGACCGGATACTGGGCAGCTGATTATCACAAAGGAGAAGAATTCGACCAATCGGCCGCTAGAGCGGTTGAAGAAATACTGT
>JAUXFM010000095.1 GCA_030622955.1 Lentisphaerales bacterium | reverse complement strand
TCAACATTCAACATTCAACATTCAACGTCCAACATTCAACGTCCAACATTCAACGTCCAACATTCAACGTCCAACGTCCAACGTCCAAGCAAGAAACTATTCAACTACGCGCTTGGCTCATAAACAGGGCCGTCTTCACGAACTACTCGTTTCTTTGCGGTACGAATGCTTGTTACAAAGATCTTTATGAGCTCTTCTGTTTCCTCTAGAGCGCGGTCGATTGCGTCTACAGGTCTGATCAGGGGCACTTCCCTCACCAAGAGGAGCGCACGCCTCGATTCGCGTAGTTCTTTCAAACAAATCGCGAGTTTGTGCACAAAATCTCTTGGTGATTCTGCAGCCTGGGCTTCACCGTGATTGAAAAGCGGAGACGTGCCAGAACGCAACAATTGCCCCGCGACGTGATTGCCGGCTCTTGTCTTATCAATTGATTCGGCCAAACGAACAATCCCAGCGGCATATTGCAACAATCTATCTTCAAGATCATACCTAGTCTCAGGCATCTTCTCTCCCATTCCTCACTTCAACGTTCGATGTTGGATGTTGAACGTTCGCTTTCCCTTCTCTCCCATTCCTCACTTCAACGTTCAATGTTCGATGTTGAGCGTTGAATGTTCGCTTTCTCTTCTCTCCCATTCCTCACTTCAACGTTGGATGTTCGATGTTGAGCGTTGAACGTTCGCTTTCTCTTCTCTCCCATTCCTCACCTCAACGTTCGATGTTGGATGTTGAGCGTTGAACGTTCGCTTTCTCTTCTCTCCCATTCCTCACTTCAACGTTCGATGTTGGATGTTCGATGTTGGATGTTGAGCGTTGGGCGTTCTCCGCCACGCTGCGCAACCCCAACCGTATGCCATTCTTCTATCCGTGCCTATTAATAATATCCAGTGTCTTCCGCGCACATTGGTCCCACCCGAATGTCTTGGATCGTTCCAGGCCCGCAGCACTGAGCTTCTGCTGAATTTCCGGGCTGGTGACAACTTCTTCGATCGCGGCCGCGATTGATGCAGGATCATCGGCATTCACAAATCTTGCAGCATCGCCGGCAATCTCTCTGAGGCCGTTCTGGTCCGATGTTATGATGGGCGTCCCACATGCCAACGATTCGGTCAGCGGGATCGGAAATGCCTCTACATTCGAGGGATAGAGATAAACTGTCGCCTGCGAATAGATTGCAGGCAGGTCTTCCTGGTCGATCCAGTCGGGAAACAGGATATCGGCGCCCCATCCATCGTCGGGCACATTGTAATCTTTCTTAAACTTGTAACAGTCACGGCCTCCAAGCACCAGCTTGTGCGGAGCCTTCCCGTGGAACAAGTGATATGCCTCAAGCAGTTTGTCGATATTCTTACGTGTTCCACGGTCATAGCCGGACAACGAGAAGATGAATTGGTCCGGAAGTTTGTATTTATCCTTCACCTTCTTCAGTGCATCTGTGTCTTCTATGCGCCTAAAATGTTTGGCAGGCCCAAAATAAGTGGTAATAACCTTGCCTTCTGGCAGATCCAGGAAGCGGTTGAAATTATCCGTCGTTATCTCCGAAACAGATAGGATGAATGTACATTTCTTGCAATACCAAGGCATCATCAGCTTGATGTAGCGCACGTCCCACTTGTCGTAATATTGCGCATGTTCCGGTATGAACCAATCCGCGCCATGGAACACCATCGCCGTCTTACAGGGAGCCAGGAGCGAGATCGTGAATTTGGGATTGAAGAGAAGATCTATTTTATACTTCCGACAGGCCAGTGGCATGGAGACCTGGTCCCACCACAGCTTGCCAGAGCCCTTGATTACGCATTCGGTAACATTGGGATGATGCGCATGCTTGCCCAGGTTCTGATCGCTCGCATAGAAGAGCACGTACTCGTTCTCACTGTCGATGGCGAGCAACTCCTTGACCAGGTTCCTCGAGTAGACTCCAATGCCGCCCTTTTCATCGGCGGCTCTCAGCATCATTCCAATTCGCATTATTTTCGAATTCCTCCCTCAGCTCTTTCCCTCAGCTCAATTCGATCAATCCACAGCTCGCTTCGACCCTTGAAAAATATCGGGAATTCTAACACTGCATCTTCCTCAAGCTCAAACTCCAACTTGAAAGGACTGTACTGCTTTGCCTTGAGGTCAGCTCCTTTGAGCGTAAGTTCAGTAATACGGGTTTTCCCCCGGTCAATAGTAACCGCCAGATCAGCCGCTTCGTGATCGGGCTTTCTGGCCCAGCCCCTGATCCAGTAATCGACCTCGTAACTGCCCTCTGGCAATTCAACATAGGGCCCGAACACCGCTGCGCCATGACCATCACTCCAATAGTCCACATGTCGTGCCATCCCGTTCTCTGCGACCGGATCAGACCTGTTATCGCCGGTCTGGCGATGCAGCATTTCGGCCTCGTAGCGCCATTTTTCCTTCCTGATGAAGGCCTCGTTCACAGTGCTATCGGCACCACGCCGGACCAAGAGATAGCCGTCCCGCTCTTCAACGATCCCGAAATTACCGGTCCTGAGCAGCTCAAAGACCTCGCTCCGCTCCCTTTCGAGGTACTTGTTGTATGGCTCTCCACGCACATCGGCGAATAGATAATCCACCCCCGCCGTGTTTGGGAACATGCGAATCATAGGGCGCCTAGCCAAATGCGCTGCATACCTCACGGGAGCTGACAACGATGCCTCTGGAGGGATCACTTCTTTCATGAACTCCCGACCGACACGTTCCCTCGGTGTCATGCAGTAACGGCTGGGGCTGAACCGGAAACCCAATGGTGCATTATGCAGGTAATAATAATCGCACCAGCGATCATTTCGTTCTATGTGGGAGTGATGGAAGAATGCAAAGCAACAGGTAGCGGCAATGAGATAGGCAGCACTTCGTTTCTGGATGAGAGGCCATCTTCCAGATAGAGACGAGAGTCGTTCCATCCCTGTTATGACAGACAGCACAACGAACGGAAATACCGCGAACGGATAGTAGAAGTAGATAACTCTCGTGTAATGCCATTGGCTCATCATCATCTGTGCAACGAAGGGAACTACGAGAATCAATCCACGCAAGCTGAACAGTGCAATACATGCAACAGGAATAAGCAAATAGATCAACGTGTGGAAGCTGTCGATATCGAAACACTTCTGGAAGGTCGATATCGGATGCAGCAACGCAGTTTTAGCCACTTCCCCCATGCTCTCGCCCAGGTGCGCATACCGGTTGCCAACATGCCGATAAGTGTCATCATGAAAGAAGCTCGGCATAACATGACCCATCACTACTACAGCATAGCCGACCGCAAGAAGGATAGAGATCGCCCCGACAACATAGTTCTTCCTGAACAATATGGCATAGATGCCAAAGACGAGCGGGATGAAAAGAGAATCCTCCTTCGTTGCCAGCAGAGCCGCAATGCTCAGCCAATAGACCCACCATCTCTTCTTCAAGAGGGACAGGAAGGCAAGGAAGATAAAGACGGGTTTGAATGCATCCTGGTGAAAATCGAAGAAAAGCCCCTTCTGCATCCAGGGACTGACCAGGTAGACAAAGACAATCGCGAACAGGACGAGTGGCTTGTCAGGAAATCTCAACTTGCAAATATGATAAAGCGGAATCGCCGCTACACCTACCAGCAACACTTGAACAACAAGCAATGTTTCCGGCCTGGGCCAGATTGCCCAAACAGGCAGCAACAGTGCCAGTATCGGACTGAAATGGTCACCGAAATAACTGATCCCGTCGCCGCTCTTATCGAGCAACCATGTAACAGTCATCAGTTCGCCGCGCATCATTGATGAAAGCGACTGGATGAAGAAGGGGAAGTCATCACAGTTTCTCGGCAACCGGCTCTTGGCAACGATGAGACAGGCCAAAACGAAATAGGTAATGCCGCCTATCCACCACAGCATCTTCGAGCAGGACATACGCTTCTGAGGGACTGCCTTCATCATGCTCGCCGCCGTCAGGCCCCAGAGTAGGACCATCATCATTGAGACAACCTGCAGACTCAGCCACTTCATAAGGGGAGTGAGAAGCACAAGGAACAGGAGCCCCCACCTCAAAGACGCAACGCATTTGCGCAGGGCGGATTCGCGCTCTTCCGTCAGCCTGCAGAGAAGCATGCCGAACAACAGTGAAGCTATTGAAGAGAAGAAGACGCAACCTTCAAGGACATCCTGCCAATTAGCATTTGCCGTACCCACTCGCGTGTAGATGGCTTTCAACGTGTGAAACTGGAGAAAGGCGAACAGCCCAATCCCATAGCATGCGCCCAGGAAAAAGAGGCCCGGCAGAAGATACCAGCCATCACGTTTACGCAGGAGTTTTCTCAGCCAGGCAGAAGATCCTGCGAAAATGATCTTGAGAGAAACGGCAAGAAAACAGATGCCAAACAAAACACGAAAATCCCGCACTAGCAGGATTTGTCGTCCGCCCCAATCGATCCGCAGAGGGCCGACACGTAAGACGTAAACCCCCAGGAGCAACAGGAGACATGCCAGCATCCCCTGCGCCCAGGAAACAGCCGAGCGTTTCATCAGGCAGACCTCTTACTCCCGAATTTGTCAACGTACCACTTGAAGGTACGTTTCATCCCCTCTTCCAGGGGAACGGTGGTCTTCCAGCCAAGATCCTGCTGGGCCTTGGAGGTGTCGTAGCGCATGCGAGCCTGCTTCCACTTCAACTGTGCGCGTGACGTCACGCCCTTCTTGACAAGGCCAAGACCTGCTGCAATCTCGTAGGCCAGCATCAATCCCCAGGGAATGATGTAAGGCAGAGGTCGGATCTTCGCCGGGATACCCGTAACCTCTATGAATTTCTCAAGATACTGCCTGACGCTAACATTCCCCTCGTCAACGAGGTTATAGATTCTGCCTACTGCCTTCTCGCAGGTTCCGGCCTTGATGATGCCATCGACGACATTATCAATGTAGATGAAGGGCAGAACGGTATCGCCCTTTCCAACAGGCAACAGCAATTCATCGGTAAGCTGGAATCCCATATGTGGATAGAAGACCCTGCACATGGGTCCAATGACGATGCCAAGCCTCACAATTGATGCAGGCAGATGCTTGTTCTTGACCGCATCAAGAACCAACTTCTCCGCCTCGATCTTGGCGTAGGAATAAGCGCCCATCTTCTCAGGTTTGAGCATGTAAGGCGATTCCTCATTGATCAAGGAGTTAGGAGACAAGGTCAAGAGTTCATAAACGGCCAGCGTGCTGACCTGCACCATGCTCTTAACGTTGTATTTCAACGCCGCATCGATAATGTTCTCGGTCCCGCCCAGTGTGACCTTCTTCTGCTCTTCCATGCTGTTGGTCATGGCAGCACCGAGATGGTATATCATATCCACACCGGCAACCGCTTTATCCACGACCTCAGCATCATCCAGGCTGCCATGGATGACCTCGACGTCCAAGTCCTTCAATCTTCCGCCGTGCATGCTGTTGGGTCGCACAAGTGTCCTGACTCTGTACCTGTCAGCCAGGAGTTTCTTGACCACGCTGATCCCGATGAAGCCGGTCCCGCCTGTGACCAATACCAATGGCTTATTCGGATCTGCGGTGCTCTTCCTGGTTGATTCCTGCGTCACCGACTTGATAGCCGGCTCGGGCCAGATGCGGTCGATGATGTCCACAGAAGCAAGGGCCTTATCGAGGGTGATCGGGAGACGAGAACTACAGCGAATCGACTCGTAAAAGCCACTGATGATACTTTCAAGACCATTGGTCTTGTCCATCTTTCCCAGCAAGACCTTGAAAACATTAGCCCAGGCTCCACGCCTGTATTGTTTGCCCAGCTTGAAGCCCAGCAATCCTCTCACACCAGCACGTGGGAGAGCCGATTTCACTTCACGGGTCATGATGCCACTGAAGAGGTCTGCCCTGACCCTGCCTCGCGTCCCTTTCACGGTAAGAATGGTGGTATCGGGCTTCTCGTTCAACGAGATGCGAATGAAGCCCAGCTGCCTATCATTCTTCAGCATGACGCTTATGTCGTCGGGATAACCGGCAAGAATTGAGCCGCAACTGTGACTGAACTGGCTGACATCCTTGACTTCATCCATGAATTCGAGCGCCAGTGAAACCGGGTGCGGCATCAAGTCCTGGAGCGGGCCGCCATTCAATCGGTAAAGCCAGTGACTTCCTTCAGCGCCATCCTCGACAAACGCCTGTGCCCGCCGCGGGTCAAAAACGAGGTCCACTTCGACGGAGACAACGTCGCCGATATTCCCTTCGGACACGAACTTGACCGCCTTCTGCACCGTACTCTCGAAGACCATGTTATGGCCCGCACAAAGCTTGACGTTCTTACGTTCGGCCACCTCGACCATCTTCCTGGCCTCATCCATGTTGAGCGCCAGAGGCTTTTCAACATAGACATGGCAGCCATGTTCCATGGCCGCGATTGCCAGCTCGGCATGATACTGGGGAGGGGTTAGAACATGCACAGCATCCGGATTCTGCTCTTTCAGCATTTCCTGAATATCCTGATAGTACCCCTTGACCCCAAATGGCTCACCCAGCAGCCTGGCGTGAAGCAGGTCCTTATCGACAATCGCAACCACTTCGTTGCCCGGCTGTTTCGCGATACAGGGTGCATGGATCGACGCTATATGACCGCCACCTACAATGGCTACCTTCATCGAATTCACTCCTTATGGCTTCTTGAGCAGTGCAAGCTCTGGATTTATGAAGATTCTTTTGCCTAATAACCTGGCAAGCTGTATAAGTTTCCCGTCAACAAGTCCGATAAATCTAACGAAATGGGTATCCCTAAGCAATGAAAAACAAGGGAGT
Source organism: Lentisphaerales bacterium (assembly GCA_030622955.1). Classification (GTDB taxonomy): domain Bacteria; phylum Verrucomicrobiota; class Kiritimatiellia; order JAUXFM01; family JAUXFM01; genus JAUXFM01. The sequence goes on along the minus strand of JAUXFM010000095.1, from coordinate 3,590 downwards.
GATCTTACGGGTATTGATCAGTGCCATCCTACTGGTTCTGCTTTTCATGGCTGTGCCATTTCGCAGGCTATCGCCCCTTTTCGGCAGCATCAACATCGCTTTTGCGGCGCTAATGGTCTTATCTGTCCTTATTGACCGGGTTTTCATGGCCTACAAGTGGCGGCTGCTGGTCCAATCTATGGGCATAGAGCTCCCTTTTCTCGAGTGCGTCCGGTCTTACCTGGTCGGTAATTTCCTGGGCCAGTTCTTTCCCTCAAGCGTAGGCGGCGATGTCGTGCGCGTGTTCAACATCGATGTTGACAAGTCAAGGCGTGGTGACATAGCAGCATCAGTAGTTGTCGAGCGGCTTGTTGCCATGATCGCACTCGTCCTGATGATCATCATCGCAAGCCTCTGCCTGATCCTCTTGTCTGCAGGCCAATACAGGAAGTATCTTTTCATCGCCGGCGGCATGCTCATCCTCGCTACTGGAGGGTTCATTCTTTCACTTTACTGGCTACCGACAAAATGGATGGATCGATCGAAGAACAGGTTCATACAGAAACTTAAGGGGATGGCAGATGCATATCAGCTTTTTCGGACAAGAAAGAAAGTGCTTTTGATATTCCTGGGGTTATCCTTCCTGGAGCACCTCTTTCCTATTCTGGGCAACTACCTGACCGCTCTGACCCTTGGGATTGCGGTCAACCCCTGGACTTTCTTCGTCGTGATACCCATGATCCTGCTCTTTTCTCGCCTGCCGATTTCGCTCGATGGACTAGGGGTTCAGGAACATCTCTACATGCTGATTTTCCCACTTGGAGGCAATACGGCACCCGAAGCGGTTGCCATCGGCCTTATGCTCCGCTTCCTTACGATACTAGCGTCTATACCGGGCGGATTGTTGATCGCCTACGCCAAAAGAAAAAAACAGTCTTCCATCAACCAGGGGAAGAAGATATAGTGCGGGTTCTCTACCGAAAGGAATAAATCTATGAGCGGCGGACGATTTGGTTTCACAGTGGCATGCATTGCGATCCTTGCATCAATATTGACCCTCACCGGTTGCGAAGATGATGGTGGCAGCAGCCACAATTTCGGCGATAATAATAAGAACATCGTCGTCTGCATTGGCGACAGCATCACCGAAGGTGGTTATCCAGCACATCTTGCGGCGCTGCTCAAAGGCAAAACGGTCCTGAACCTTGGGATCGGCGGCACGGTCAGCATCGATGGCGTGGCGCGCATCAATCATGCACTTACCGTTCATAAACCTGGCTATATTTGCATTTTATATGGCGCCAACGACGTGATTCATGGGATGAATCTTGACGCTGCTGCTGAGAATATCAGGTTCATGATCCAACAGGCGAAAGCGAACAAGACAATCCCTATTGTCGGCACGGTAACACCCGCGACCGGCAACCACGGCTACATGCAAGGCGGCATTGACAGTTTAAACCCGAAGATCAAACAGGTTGTCAAGCAGGAGAAAGCGAAGCTGGCCGACCTATACGCCGCCATGAGTGGCAATCCTGATCTATACCTTCTTGACGATGGGCTGCATATGAACGACGCGGGGAATTCCAAGCTCGCTGCCATCTTCAGGAAGAAGATCAAGTAGACTGATGCTGTATTCTGGCAGTATCAGTGCCGCATGATATAGATTCGGAAGATCAATTCTTTGGGCTTGGTCACGAAGTCAGTAGCGCTGCGCGAGTGGACCATCTCATTGATCACCATGGATTCCGATTCCCATTCGAGTGATGCTCCCTCTATCTCGGCCGGAAAGATGCCAAGACCGTCAGGTGTTGACGTTAAGAACTTCACCTTGCAGCCCTTGTCGACAAGCCGTTCGAGTGCCGTCATGCCGGTCGCCATCCGCTGAACATCTCCGCCCTGCCACAACCACCGCCCATTCAAGACCTGCTTATTGTAGATAAAGGTCAGCGGAGTGCCCCACCAGGGATGATCGGATACTATAACGTCATCAGATTTGATCTGCTCAGCCGCCTGCGCGAGCAGAGTGGTAACACCATCATACTCGGTCATGCTCCAAGCATGCTGCACACGTTTCTTCTTCTGCATCCTCACGGCAACGCTGATCACAATTATTACAGCAACTATTCTCAATGCAATCCGCCATCTCCCCGACCGTTCCCATGTAAGTGACACAAGGTAGCCAGCACAGAGAGCTATCGCTGGCACGGCATATGGCAAGTAGCGACGCATCAACCACGGACAATGGATCTCCGCAAATGGCCGCACCAACAGAACAAGAGTGGACCCCAACAAAACGACAATGAAAGCCTTCAATGACCGAAGGCTGGTCTTCTGCATTAGGAAAAGAAATGCCGCGCCATGAGCCGCCAGTATTAGCAGAATTTTAGAAACGTAAGCAGCCAACCGGTGAAGATGGGCAGAGGGGGTCCCCAAGACTGGCAAGTCCTCAACAAACCACAGCACAGACGCAAAGACAAGGCCAGCCACACATATTGCATTCAATACACATTTCGGCAATCTGCCCTTGGACAATGCCAATCGCCAGCTCACCGATTCCGGCGTGAGAGCCACTGCGAGCACAATGAATATACCGGCCACTGCGATAATTGCAGGCAAGGCCTCATGCTGGCGCGCTAGGCTTACATAACTAGCGAACAAGTCGAACAACACTCCAGCCACTACAAACAGTATTTGCCACACACGTTCCCACCAAACACGACCCCGGTCACTTCTGTCAATGTCGAGCCAGGCAATGGCGCAAAGAAACAATGCAGCGAACGGCAGGAAACTGAAACGGTTCACCAACATGACAAAGAACAGCAGCCCCAGAAGAACGGGCATACCCCCACCCCTCCCCCTGTGCGGCAACATGAAGCCAAGCCCACAAAGCAGGAACAGATGCAACATTTCCGAAGTGGGCAAATGCAGATGATATATCCATACTGGTTGTATCGCTAGAAACAGACATGCAACAAGCGCATGCACCGAACTTCCGCCACTCGCAAGTATCAATGCCAGGAACAAGATCAAGACAAAGACACCAACGAACAGGTTCACTCGCGTGGCTGCCCTCAGTCCACCTGCACGCGCCACTATGGAAATGAATGTGGGCGTCATACGAAAAAAGTAATGCTGAGGGGCCAACGTCTCTACATCAATAGGAACTCCGGGAAAGATCTCCGTGTGGTTCTCGAACACACGAGCAAAGAGAGGGAGTTCCTCGGGAGTTAATTGAGCATACGCATGCAGTGGAGCCGGATGAAATGTACCGGTGCTCTCGACATGAATACCCTGATTAAGATAAACGCCGGGATCACTCCCTCCCAAGACCCACTCGCCCTGCTTTGGCAAATGCATGACGATGACAACCGCAAGGAAAACGACAGCCGCTCCTGGCAAACTCAGAGTCAATCTGGCTATGCAGGCCTTACGCTCCCTGACAAGTCCCATCCCCAAACCGACCGCGCCAATGCATAGAAGAACGATCATTTCAATGGCTGGTCTATACAAGCCACACTCAGCTAATGCCAAAGCAGTTATCAATGACACCTGCACACCCAGCAGAAGGGAAGCACCAGTAGCCAGGACACATCTTTGCCATATCTGCC
>JAUXFM010000037.1 GCA_030622955.1 Lentisphaerales bacterium | reverse complement strand
GTCGTCTACTTTCATTGGGCGCTCAAAACGAAGAATGGCTTGCGTTCGGTGAGAAACAATCACCTTCGATTTTATGTCGACTGTTGCGTTGCCGCAGACCTCACATACCAGAGTATTGTTCGGCCTTGCTGTGCCTTTCAGACGGCACAAACTTGACGGCTCTGTTTTTCCCACCCCTTCGGGTTAGCCCCGCACGCAAGCCATAGTTGCACAGGCGAGCAGCAGTAGTGGTGGTGGAGTAGCGATGGCGGAGAAGGATCCGCAATGGATCATTCTAGAGGCCAATGGGCGGAACGTAGGGCCAGACAGTTCTCTCTGTGCCGTCATTGTAGGGGCCTATGCTGGCATAGCCGCACCATTCCAAAGCCTGGAACGTTACGAGAGCTGCAAAGCAGAGGAATGCAAGAATTATCAGAACGTTGCAGACTTTAATAGACAACGCTATCACCTACCTTGATGGGACGCTTCTGCCATTCAGGTGCTATTTCTGCAATGGTCATGTTCTCGCCACGCCTGACCTCTGAGACCTTGACCTTGGCCACAAACTCATCAGGTTTGTTGCTCCTATGGATTATCAGATTGACATCTTCCTCAAGCTCTTCGCCGTCATCCTCTCCTAGTGGGTCGGTCTTGATGACCACGAAGTTCCACTCCGTATTAACAATTGAAACTGTGCCCTTGTGGCCCGGTTTGATCCTGATGTTCTGGCCCCAGTTCTCTTCGCCCTTTATACCAAGGAGTTTGGTCAAGCGAGCGTTTTCGCGTTTAAGGGAAGTGATCTGACTATCCCTGATGGCGACCTCGTCTTTCTGGATTTCGATTTCGTCTTCGCGTTCCTTGATGACGGCATCCTTCTCGACGATGATGCCTTCCAGTTCAGCGATTCTTGCATCCTTTTCTTCGATAACGCCGTTCAATCGAACGATCTCGTTCTCGAGTTCAACGATCTTGAGGAGCTTGGCGCGAAGGACCTGCTTAATCTCGTTTAGATTGGTAATTGTCGCTTCGAGTTCAGCTCTGATGATCTGCAGTTGCTCGCGTGTTTCATCGAGTAGGTTCATCTGTGCTTCAGTCTTGTTAATGGCGAGTTCGAGAATGTGCTCCATCGTATTCTCACCATCCAACTTCTTCTGACCGGAGATCGGATCAACCCAGAAATAAGTCATCAACAGTCTCTGGCGTTCTTCCGTATCGAGCATCATTCTTTTCTCAGCGTCTGCGGTCAGCTCCAGATGTGGTTTGTAGCTGTTCCAGAAAGCTGAGCGTTCCGGATCCGGTAGATCCTCTGCCATGCAGGGGGAAACGTCGCGTTTCGGGTAATCGCTTGGTGTTACGTCTTCCGGGACGGGTGGCGTCTCTTCAATGAGTTTGCCGAGTTTTACCAGCGTGGTTTCGAGTTTCTGTGTTCTGCCCTTAAGGATCTCTCTCTTGAGGAAGAGCATGATGCCAAGGGTAAGTGCTGCGATGCTGAGCAACAGCACCAAGATAATCATCGTTCTCAAAAGTCCGCGCATTACAATTCCTTCACGCCTGGTTCAGACCCAATACCGGGGAACCAAATTAGAACAGGTATAATCTGAATAAAAACCGTTTGGCTGTCAAATGAAATTCCGGCTAGCCGGCAGAATCCTCGGCCAGCGCCTTTACAGGCTCGTCTCCGGGTTCTGTCAGCATGCCTTCCATTCGTGTTTCTATCCGTCCGAGCCTCTTTTCTGCGTCCCCATATTTCTTCCTGGAGTTATCGAGATGCTGGCCGACAAGCCGCATATCCTCGGCCAGTGCGCCAAATTCCTTGTTGAGGCGGGTGATTTTAGCGACGATCTCCTGGGTCCTTTCTTCAACCTTCATTCCCTTCAAGCCGAGTAATATTGTCTGCAAGTATATGTAGAAGTTGTTTGGAGATACGGGGATGACCCTTTTCTTCATCGCGTAATTGAACAGTGCCAGCTCGTTCCCAAGCTCGTTTTCCTTGACTATTGTTTCATAGTAAACGTTTTCTGCCGGGATATACATCAGCGCAAAATCGAACGTACCCTCATCAGTCCTGATGTATTTTGCTTCGATGTCGTCTATGTGCTTCTTCACGTCATTGACAAAGCTCTTGCGCGCGGTCTTCTCTTCGTCTTTGTCGGCCGCGCCGATCAGCCTCTTGAGGTTCTCAAGGGGAAACTTTGCATCTACTGGGACCATGCCTGAACGCAGCTTCACAACGGCATCAACTGCCTCGCCGCCCTTGAAATGGTGTTGTAGTTCGTAATGATTGGCGGGCAGAATCTGTGCCAGCAGGTCTTCAAGAAAGAGTTCGCCGAGCGAACCGCGCAGTTTCGGCGGACGCAGGATATCCTGTAGACTGGCAATATCTTTGCCTATTTCCAGCATATGCCTTGATGATTCATCGAGCTTGCCGAGCTGTTGTTTAACGTCTCCTATGACCTTTGACGTATTATCCAGGCGGTCGCCCATAATCCTGTTCGTTCCAGCCAGTGCCTGTGAAACATCGCTTTTCAAGCTCTGCATTGCATCATTCATGCTCTTTCGCAGCGATTCTGACTGCTGGTGGGATTGTTGCACTGCGTTACTGGCCTGGTTTTGTATCAGGGCCAGGGTCTGCTCATCAATGCCCTTCCGCGCAGAACCGCGGAGCATGCGGATGACGGTCCAACAGGTGATTATGATTGTTGCGCAGACCGCGATAATGGGTATGGCGTGTTCCATGAGAAAACAGACTATATGGCCGGAATCAGCGGGTCAATTCTTATCGGAACTTGACGGCCTGTTGCCCGAAGAAGCTAAGCGGGAACGATTCATCAAAACCGATGGCTGGTCATTGTTTGGACGGCACCTCACGCCGTTGCGTGCTGTAAATCGCTTCAAACCATTGACGTATGTCTATCCGTCTTCAGCTCTGAAGCGCTTTTCGTAGCAAGGCCTGTCGCAATTTGCCGTGTTTCGCTCGAATCTTGCTGAATCGTTCCGGCTAAGGTATGGCATTGTTGGGACGTTTGTATTATCAGGGAAACGGCAAGCAGTTGGATCATGCTCACCCCCTTTTGATTATCGCGGCCAGCGGGCAACCCAGAAATGACTTGACCGCGGCGTATTCTGTTCGCTATACGTGGAGGCTCAACATGAGAATCGAACACGCTCTTCAACCCGTTAAGTCATGCCTGATTCCTATCGGCTTGGCATTCCTGATAACTCTTTCCTGTGCCTCAGTGCTGTCCGCAGTGCCCCCTAATGTGCGGAAGACGAAAGAACCGAAGAAAACCGCGAAGCAGATCGAGATCGAGGGCGAAATGAAATACATCGCGCGACTGCGCGAAAAAGGGTTGCCCAGCTACGCGAAGATCGCACTCGATCGCTTGAATGCGAAGTATCCGGGTGAGAAAGATACCTTTCAGACCGAGTACGTTGCCAGCCTGGCAATGAAGGGCAAGTTCGACGAAGCATGGCGCATGGTCAATGCGAGGCCGGACAAGACCAGCCCCCAGACGTGGGCGCTCAAGCTTCGTATTGCCGACTACATGGCTGCGTGGAACCAGTACGACAAGATGCGCGATATATATGAAAGGTTTTTCAGGCAATATCCCACTGGACCACCAAAGGAGATTTCCAAGCTCTTTATCGAATCGGCCTATCGATATGCCAAGACACTTGAGATGATGTGTGAAGGGCCGGCGGCGCTTAAGGCCTACGATTTCATCATCAAGACAAAGATTCAGGATAAAGATGGCAAGAATGCGCAGCGCACTATCAAGGGAGATGCTGCAGAGCTTTGTGTCAGGCTTGGCGAGAGGGCAGGGCCGGGCGCACAGCGTGGCTTCTACTTCCAGAAAGCGCGCGATATCATTGGTTCGTTCAGGCTCAACATGGACATGGTCATGGGTAAGGGCATTGTGCTTAATGCACATATGTTGATGCTCGATGGTAAGCTCAAGGAAGCTAGCGCCAAAATCGAATCCACGCGTAGTGTGCTTGAAAATCTTCATGGTGCGATCAAGGCACAGGCTCCTGACCTCTTGAGGGTCAGTCCGCTTGTTCAGTGTCGTTACCTGATGGGTGAGATCCTTAAGAGACAGGGCGATGCACTTCTCGTTACCGGCAAGAAAGCAGAAGCGATCGAAAAGTACGGGTGTGCCCTCACAGAACTCATCAACGTCTTTGGAAAGTATCCTGAGAGCTCATGGGCGCCGGATGCCGGCAAGCGGGCGGAAGAAATCATTGATATTCTTGAGCAGAAGCTCGGCAAGACCGTGAGGTACGACAAGAGCAGGATCGACTGGTCCAGCATTGTTAAACATCAGTTCAAAAATGCTCGTGCAACGTTTCTCAGGAACGATTACGTGACTGCATCCAGGGAGTATCAGGAGGTGTTGTTCAAGTTCCCTGAGACGGAATCATCCATCGGGGCGCTTGGCGAGCTCGTGCAGTGCTACCTGGAAATGGAGGACGAGCGTTATGTCTGGTACGACGAGGTCGTAATCAATTATATTTCCGAGCGTTTCGGCTCGATCCCCTCCCTCAATGAGAAGGCAGGCAACGTTGTTCTCAAGATAGCTCTGAACTATGAAAAGGTGGGCAAACCCGAGGAGCGGGACAGGACCTACAACACTTTCTTTGATCAATTCAAGAATCACCCGCGTGCTGCCGGACTGTATTACAGGTTTGGCGAAAAGAAGTTCTTTCAAAAGATGCCAGACGTGGCGATTGGCTACTATCAGCGGCTTGTGACGAACTATCCTTCTGCGGCTTCTTACGAGGCTTCGCTGGGCAGGATTGCTGACTGCTACATGGCGATGGAGCGCTACACCAATGCCATGACAGCTCTTGATGTATATGCCAGCAAGCTAAAGCCGAGCCCGCAACTTGCGAGCGCCAGGTACCGCACTGCGAATTGCCACAGACGGCTCAAGGATATCCGGAAGGCCTGGAAGATGTACGATGAGATCGCGAAGAAGCTTTTGGCAAAAGGATCGCCTTACTCGAAGAACCAGAAAGAACTTGAGCAGAACAAGAGCATCACTGAAGGCGCTATATTCTACCGGGCTTTATGTTACTCGAAACTTGAAACCGATGATGACGGTAAGAAGAAGAAGTACATGGAGTCAGCCATCCATGGCTACAAGCAGCTGCTCAAGATGAATGATGAGTCGGACTTTGCACCTGCCGCCTTTGCACAAATTGGCACTCTCTATACAGTGCTCGATAATCCTGAAGAGGCGCAAAAAGCCCTGTCGGAATTGCAGAAGAAATATCCAGGATCTGTCGAAGCGCAGAACGCGAAGTTTATCCTCGCGATAAACCTGTTTGAAATCGGAAGGAAGACGGCAGCCATCAAGTTGTTCAAGGAGATGTTCTCCAAGGGTGGAGATTACAGCGCCCAGAAGCTGCTGACCGCGGGGCTTAAACTCCAGAAGGTTGGTGAGCACGAGATCGCTATGGAAGCGCTGCAGAAGGCCGCAGAAAAGGGCAAAGGCAGCCGCGCCATTCGAGAGGCCGCACTCCTGGGAGTTGCCATGTCCAGCCAAGAGCTGGGCAAACCCGAAGAAGTCGTTAAGGCGCTTGAAGCGTTGCTCGAAAATAGCTCGAGAACAGCAAGGATGATCGACGTCTGCTACATGCTCGGCAAGGCCAAGGCTGTCGTGGCACAGGAAGAGCCCGACAAGATCAAGCGGCGCGACGCTTTCATTGCGGCCATGGACAAGATGAAGATGGCCAACAAGTATGCCAAGGAACGTCCGGGCCAGAAGAAGAAGCCGGGCGAGAAGGCCAAGGTTGCAATAGGGCTTGGCGTTATTTACGAACAAAAAGCAATGGCCGAACGCAAGTTCGGGAACCAGGAAGATGCGGAGAAGGCGATCAAGAATGCAGCGGCAGCATACCAGCGCCTGGCATTGCTTGGCAATGTGAACGATCCCAAAGTCAGACCCTTCATTGAGCAGGCGCTGGTTAACAGTGCGCCAATCCTGATAGATCTTAAGATGTGGCAGGATCTGATGGATAATGCACAAACCTACACGAAGCAATTTCCGGCCGGGAAGAACCTGAGCAAAGCTCGGAAGTGGCGCAGTAAGGCGTTGCTGAATGGGGCAAAGGCCACGGAAGAAATGCAGGAGGAAGGTGAAGAGGCACCTGCAGAGCCCGTAGCCGAGGAGAAGAAGTCTGAGCCCCCTGCTGCTGTTGTTGAAGAGGAAAAACCTGAAGCACCTGCTGAGAAGGCCAAGGCCCCTGCAAAGGAGCCTGAGAAGAAAGAAGAACCTGTAGCGAAGTCTGTGCCTGTAAAAACGGCTCCTGCGGGTGAATAGCAATTCTGGAGGATGTGGAAATGACAAAGAGATTCAAGAGATATGGACGATGCCTGCTGGTAATCGCGACCCTGTCGCTCGTAGCGGAAATGGCGCATGCTGACAAACTGGTGACAACAGGTGGGCAGACTTTTGTGGGGAAGTTGCGCTGGCTTGGCTCGCGCAAGACCTACCAGTTGACCAAGGGACAGCAGGTTCTTACCTTTGCGAAAGACAAAGTCAGGTCTGTCAGTGTTGATAAACCTGCAGGATATGACAAGGCAGTTGCCGCAGTACGGGCCGGTAACGGGAAGGCTGGAATACCCACGCTGGAAAAGATTGTGAAGCAGTGCGTAATGCTCGATTGGGACAGGAAGGCCGGCGTATGGCTCTGCCGTGCATACTCGCAGGGCAAGAACTACTCCAAGGTGATTTCGTCGTACAAGAAAATAACTCGTGGCATTGAAGATCAGCGCCGGGTCCCTTCTGAGTTGAGGTCGGCCTATTGGGAAGCTCTGCGCGCAACCAACAGACTTCCGGAACTCGAGCGCGATATGGCGAAGGTCATCAAGACTGGCGACCGCCCTTCTGCAGCCAAGGCGCTCATCGCGCGTGGCGATGTTTCGATGGATAAAGGTGACCCCAAGAAAGCGCTGGTCGACGGGTATCTACGTACGATTCTTATGTTCCGCGATATCCAGAAAGTGCAGGCGGAAGCCCTCTACAAAGCGGGCAAGGCGTTTGACAAATTGCAGGACCCACGTGGTGAGATGTTCCGCAAAGATCTTATGGAAAGATATTCGCAAACCAAGTATGCTGTTCTCGCAAAAGAAGGTAAATAAGTAGAGGTTAACGAAGGGAGAAGGTCCGAATGAAGAAACAGGTATTGATCGCAGTAATTGCCGTAGTGGCGTTGAGTTGCACGTTGTCATTTGTGCAGGCGCAGGGCACTGCACCGGCAGATCCCGGCAGAGGTGAGCTTGCAACGAGCAGTGGCCAGGCAGCTCCGGCGCCGGCACCGAAACAAACACCAGGTTTCTTCAGCGTTGTGGCAGGCAGTGGTCCACTTGGTATTCTTCTGTGGCTCTCAATTCTCGCATCATCGATAGCGATGATCTACTTTGTTGTGGACTGTTCAATAACGATCCGAGTTGTTCGGGTCATGCCGCAAACCCTGATCGATTCCGTGACCGAATCCATGGAGCAGGGCGACGTTCTTAAGGCGCTCGATTGCTGTGAGCGTGAGCCCGGCCCAATGGCGAACATTCTGACGGCGGGATTCAGCCACGTGGAGGAGGGCTTTGAGGTCATCCAGGAATCAATTGCAGCGTCAGCCGAGCTTGAGAGCGAACGTCTGATCCAGAAGATCGCTTACCTCTCGGTGGTCGGCAACCTGGCGCCGATGCTTGGTCTGCTCGGAACTGTCCAGGGCATGATCGCGGCCTTTGATCGCCTGGGTTCTGCAGCTGGCGGCGTCGTGCAGGTCAACCTGTTGGCCATGGACATTTCGCAGGCTTTGTTTACAACGGCAGCAGGTCTCTCGATCGCAGTGCCCGCAGTCGCGGCCTTCTATATCTTCAGGAACAAGGCGAACACGATTATTCTGCGCATGGAAGCCATCACGATTGATTTGATCAAGGACCTGCGTAACGTGGAAGTCGTGGACGAGGAAGAAGTGTAGAGAATCTAGCCCTCTAATGAGGGGAGCAGATTATGGGTAAGCGAAGAGCAGAAAACATGGAAGTCAACATGACGCCGATGATCGACGTCGTGTTCCAGCTGATTATCTTCTTCATTGTGACGCTCAAGCTTGAAGAAGATTTGATTGACAAGAAGATCGAGCTTGCCCGATCCCGAAACGGTCCGACACTCGAGAATCTGGACCCCAAGACGGTCACTATTGAGGTGACCAGGCGTGGCGTCATTAAGATCGCGAAGCGCCCATTCAGCCCACCGCAACTGGAGGTGCTTATGGGCGCGGCGGCACGCCGATTCAATTACCAGGTACCGGTTCTGGTGCGGGGCGATCAATTCGCGCAGCACAAGGATATCCGGAAGGTGATGGATGTCTGTGCGGGAGTTGGCCTGTGGCGAATCAAGTTCGCCGCGTTGAAGAAAGATGTAACCGAGCAGTAGAGCTATGGCAAGAAAACGCAAGAGAGAACAGATAGAGGCGCAGCTGGAAATGACGCCGATGATTGATGTCGTATTTCAGCTGTTGGTGTTCTTTGTTCTGACAATCAAGCCGGAACCGATCTTTGCGCAGCTTGATGTGAGTCGTCCGGCTCCCGATCCTGACGCGCAGAAGGAAGATCCGCCTGACGACATGATCAACATCACCGTTTTTAAGGGCAATCGTATTGTCCTTGCAAACACAGTCGTGAGCTTTGAAACACTTGAAAGTAAATTGGCCCAGCTCGCGCAATACAGCACAACGCAGACAGTGCTTATCAAGTGCATGGGCGATTCAGAGCATAGAACACTTATTTCGGTCCTCGATATCTGTGCCAAGGTGCAACTGAAGAATCTCTCGGTCTTCAGTCTCGGCGCCACAACCGGTAGCCGCGGCGGATAGCCGCTTCTCGACATGATTCATGACGAGCTGTGCTTTTCTCTGGTTGGAAGATTGGTCGGAACTGGCTGATCTTCTTCAATTCCGATCTTCTCTCTCTGACACCTGCGCCTACCCGCATTGCCTGAGTTGGCCCTCGGGGGCCCCGGGGCAGGGCGACGCGGGGCATGAGGGCGGGCAAGCGCCGAGTATCGCAGGAGAGCTTGCCAGTGGTTTCCGGTAGTCTTTTCTGGTTTCTGTGCTTTGTCACGGCCGAACTGGGCATATAATGCGCACATGGCTTCACAAGCCCAGATACGAGTCCTCTCGAGCCAGGTAGCCAACAAGATCGCCGCGGGCGAGGTTGTTGAGCGGCCGGCCTCTGTGCTCAAGGAACTTCTCGAGAATGCAGTGGATGCCGGGGCCACCAGGATAGATGTTGAGATCATCAATGGCGGCCGCAAGCTCGTAGCAGTCTCCGATAATGGAAGAGGCATGAAACGTGATGATGCCATTCTCTCTATAGAGCGGCATGCCACGAGCAAGATCCGGGATGTAGATGATATAGAGCGTGTCAGTACGCTTGGTTTTCGTGGCGAAGCACTCGCAGCGATCTCGTCCGTTTGCAGGTTTATATTGAAGACTTGTGCCAAGGGCGATGACATGGGAACGGAAGTATTGGTGACGGGCGGCAAGGTTCGGGATGTCCGTGAAACAGGTTGTCCTGCGGGCTGCACGATAGAGGTGCGGGATCTCTTTTTCAACGTTCCCGCGCGGCGCAAATTCCTTCGTTCGGAGAAGACGGAGCTGTCGCATATCAAGGATACCTTCATTCGGTTGGCGCTGGCGCGCGCGGATATCAGCATGACGATGAAGATCGATGGGCGTGATGCCTTTACGTTGGCTGCATCGGATGATTGCAGGGATCGTTTGCGCGACCTGTATGGTGCGGCATACTGCAACAGGCTGTGCCCTGTTGAAGGTGTGGTGGGCAAGGCGAGGATATCAGGATGGGTCAGTGTGCCCGGCATGAGTCGTTCTGATCGGTCAGAGCAGTTCTTCTTCGTGAATGGCCGTGCGGCCGGCGCGCCCGTATTGGGATATTGTCTCAAGGAGGCGTATCGCACTCTTCTTCCGGGTAACCGACATTCCTCAGTATTCCTTTTTGTCGAACTGGATCCTGGCCAGGTAGACATCAATGTGCATCCTACGAAGAAGGAAGTGCGTTTTCGGAGGCCATCCGAGGTTAGGGATATGGTCATCAATAATATCCGCCAGGCATTGTCCGGTGATCGCCCCGGGAAGGCAGAGCCGGTAGAGAACGAGATATCCGAACTTGTGGGGCAACAGATCAAACTTGAGATTGACAACCTGCCACGCGCCCGTATTTTCAAATACCCCCGACTGCCGATGACGCCCGAGCCCCTGGCGGAGAAATCCCAAAAGGAAGGTGCAGGCATTTCTGGTTCTTCATCAACCATGGAGCGTCAACCTGCGGGTAACGTTCCATGGTCCTGGTGTCGCGTGCTGGGCCAGGTTGGCGATCTGTATGTCCTGCTGGAGATGGAGGATGGATATGCCGTAATGGATCCGCACGCTGCGCATGAAAGAGTGCTTTTCGAGCGATTCATGGCCCAGATTCTCGCGAGCGAAGTGGATATACAGTCGCTGCTGATGCCGGAGACGGTGGAACTTGGTCCAGGAGATGCGGAGCGTGTACGTTCCAACCTGGATCTGTTCAAGTCGATGGGATTCGGCGTATCAGAATTCGGGTTGGATACGTTCATGGTGGACGCCTTGCCGGCCTGTCTTGCGGGTATCTCACCCAAAGCGCTTCTGATCGATGTCTCGGCTGATCTCGAACGGGCCGGTAAACATGGTGGCAGGGAGCGGTGGTGCGAAGAATCCATTGCTCAGTCGGCCTGCAAAGCGGCCGCCAAGGCCCGTGACCGCCTATCGCTCGAGGAGATCGAGCGGATTGTTGTGGATCTGGCGGCGGCTGAGATGCCCTATACCTGTCCGCATGGGCGTCCGACTATTATATTCACCCCATTCAGGGAGCTGCATAAGAAGTTCGCCAGGGAATGATCTCGGGGCTATTTCCTGTTCCACTTGCACTTTTTGCCGGATACCCCATGATTTTACGTGTTTTTGGCCTTTTGGGGCTCATTATTGCCTAATAGCCCCTGAATGGAGCGCGTTACTATGATGAGGAAACGATAGATCTTAGAGATTCTGGAGGATTATCAGATGTCAGAGCAGATTCACGATGAGATACTCGACGGGGCGATGGATGGTATGGTTGAAGGCGGTGAGCTGCCTCAGAAAGGGCTCGAGCTGGTGTTTGATGAAATGGGCTTCTGGGAGAAGTGGGGCAAGGTCTTTGAATTCCTGAAAGCCCCGTCTGACAGTGGCGAGTACAGGTATGCAAAGAACGAGGTAGTGCGAATTGCTTCGCCCGTCACCGCGCTAGCGATCAACATATTGCTTGTGGCTTGCCTGTTCATATTCGTTAAATTCTCTACGGAAGATAATAGCGAGATGGAAGTCGATATCTACGAGCCGGAGACGGTCGAAGAACTCGAAGATATCATGGACGAGCTTGAGCCGGAACCAATCGATCTGCCGGATGTCACCGATGTTATCGAGCCTCCGGACAATGCCGCTATTACCGATTTCACGGATCCTGCGCCTGCTGTTGATTTCAGTCCTAACCCGGCGGAGTTTGATGCTGTTGCACTTGTGAAGAGCCCCATCATCATGAAGGGCGTGTTTGGTAGCAGAAACCCCGGCATGCGTGGCGCCTACCTCAAGGCGGGTGGGGGCAGTGGCGCAACTGAGGGCGCTGTTTTGAGAGCTCTTCGGTGGATGAAAAAGATGCAGAAAGATAATGGGTCCTGGGGTGACAAAGGTACACTGCGTGCGCCTGCGGCCATCACGGGTCTCTGTCTGCTCTGCTACCTGGCGCATGGTGAAACGCCGGCGTCCAAGGAATTCGGTGAGACTGTTGAATACGCCATCCAGTACCTGATCGGCGCATTGAAGGACAATGGCAACTTCACCGGCACTGGCAGTCATCACGTTTATGGCAATGGCATCGCGGCATACGCGTTGGCTGAATCCTACGGCTTGACGAAGATCCCTACGATCGGAGACGCGGCGGAGAAAGCCTGCACGAGGATTGTGAACGGCCAGCAGCCCGGCGGCGGGTTCGATTACGACTACAAGAAGGGGAGGAGATCGGACACATCAGTCATCAGTTGGCAGCTGCAGGCACTTAAGGCGGCCAAGCTGGCAGGGCTGAACATCTCCGGGCTCGATGCTGCTCTCGTTAAGGGCGTCAAGGGTCTCAAGGCCAACTATAAGAACGGCAAGTTTGGCTATGTAAAGAGCCATAATGATGGCGATCTTACGAGTGCTGGCGTGCTATGCATGCAGCTCCTCGGACATGCCCAGGATCAGACAGTTGTGCGGGGCTTGAGCCACATGCGTAACTGGACCACTGACTGGGATAATCCCGGCCTGCCGGTTCCCAGGAACTCATTCTATCACTGGTACTACATCACACAGGCCAAGTTCCATGTCGGTGGTGAGGACTGGAATGCCTGGAACAGAAAATGTTCACCGATGCTGGTGCAGAAGCAGATCGTTGAAAAGGGAGTGGGTATTGAGGGCAAGGACATTGGGCATTGGAACAACCCGAAGATTTCTAGGGGTTACGAACATGGCCTCTGCTATCAAACGGCAATGTGCACGCTGATGCTTGAGGTCTACTACCGTTATCTGCCCACCTTTAAACAAGTTGGCGCAGCTGCTCAAGATGATGCGAACGCTCCGCCTGCAGCAGACAACGACAAGGAAGATGACATTGCCATAGATATTCTGTGATCGCCACGATCACCTTGCGATCGAAGCCGCGCAACTTCAAGTTGCGCGGCTTCTTCTTCGGGATTAATGATTCCTGGTCCGGTCCTGTCAGATTCCCCCCCTGATTATTAGTTGATCCGGATTCTTGCAGGACCGACTGATTATGATGTATTTCCGCACAGAAACATGCCATCACTGATGACATTGCCTCGCGTTCATTGCGTTCCTCGGGAAGGCGCAAGCTGCTGACTACTTCTTCTTTGCCTCAACCTTCTTCTCAGGAAGGTAGATGTAGATCCATGGGTGGTCGTGGAGGACCGGGTGGATCCATTTCATCATCTGGCCATAGGTCAGTTCTGGGGGTGCGAAAACATAAATAGCGGGGATCTTTTCGTCAGATTTGTCCAGCTCAGTTCTGAGGGATTTCGGGTTGGCCAACTGGAAATCCGTGGTGATGAGTTCTGGCTGTGTGATCCGGGGCGTCCATTTCTGTCTGATATGCGTTAGCCTTGCAACTACCTCTTTCTTCTCGTTGCTCTCGAGCAGCAGTTCCCATGGTTGGGAGATCCTGTCTTCTCGTTTCCTCAGTGACTCGTCTGGCAGGAAGCCCTTGAAGAAGACATCACCTTCACGTGGTGGCTCAACCCTTATGCCATCGTCCTTATCAATGGTCTGTAGGAAGCCGGCCAACTCGGCCACAACGGCGATGGTAACATCGTCACCTGGAATAAAAACAACATAGGGATCATGCCCGTTCTGTGTCAGTTTCCAGAAGACGGCAAGCATGTCCTTTAGCTCCATGCCTGCATTGAGCTGCTTGCCGTCCTTGCCCAGTAGTTTGTACCTGGCATCGGCTACAGAGGTGGAGCCGGGCTTGTCCATGAACGTATGCAGCTCGATATCCACCACGCGCTTCTTGCCATCCTTGTATTCAGGCTCAATGATCACCTCGAGAAAGCGGTTTGCACCGGGCCAGGTGGCGCCATTCATGACGTAAGCATCGTAAACAGCGTCCTGGGGTGCAAGGCGTGCGATATCGATAACCGTTTCAATGTCGTTGTAGCATGAGATTATGGCGTTGGGACTGTTTACATCAGCGGCATAGAACTCGCCGAGCTTGTGTCCCCATTTGTGAATCCTCGAACCCGCGAATACCCATGAGCGTGGTAGAGGAGGATTGCTTTCGCGCTGATCTTTGATCAGTTCTTGCGCTTCAATGCGCTGACGCCCTTTCTTTGGATCGTCCCATTCGAAATAGACAATGACCCGCTCACCCTTGGACCACCAGCGCATTTTCTCAGGATCGATCGGCGTTCCTTTCTTCATCCCTATGAATTCCAACGCCTTATGTATGTTGCCGGCTGTGCAGAAAGCCGCCGCAATCGATTCATAGTCCTTGCCGCTATTATCTGCAATCAGGAGGAACTCAGCGGTTTCTCCAATTTCGAGCTCGGTAGTTGCCGCCCATGTGCGGATCCATTGTTCCTTCCTGTTGGCAACAATGCCGGGCAGAACCAGTATGTTATCATCACCATTGTATTTCTTGAGATGTTGAACGTGCATCTTTTCGACTTTCGCACTCTGGATGTCGCGGATTGAAAGGGGCTCTTTGTCTTGCCCAGCAATAATCGTCTCTGGCTCCTTCTCGGGAGGTGGCATCTGCGCCACGCTGGTGGTGCAACTTGTGAGTAGCAGGCAGATAAACAGGACCGAAAGAAGCGTCCGCATATAGTTCTCCCTTTTCAGAATTGGCTAGAAGACAATGGCACTAAAAATGTCATATCCTGCAATTTTGTCACGACCGCCCAGGAAGCTGAGCTCGATAAGAAAGTCGATGCTCTGCACAGTTCCACCTGCCCGTTCAATAAGCTTGGCCGATGCAGCAGCTGTGCCGCCTGTTGCGAGCACGTCGTCGACGAGCGCAATGTTCTTGCCGTCTTCAAATGCATCCTGGTGTACGGTCAGGGTCGCAGTACCGTATTCCAGATCGTAGGTCTCTTCGTGCGTCTTGTAGGGGAGCTTGCCCTTCTTCCTGATTGGGACGAGGCCGATGCCGAGTTGATGTGCCATAGCGCCCGCGAAAAGGAAGCCACGCGCATCAATGGCCGCGATCTTGTCGATCTCGCGCTCCCTGAGGCGTTCGCAGAGGACATCTATTGCCGATTGAAAGAGTTTCGGGTCGGAGAGGATGGGCGTGATGTCCTTGAACATGATTCCCGGCTTGGGAAAATCCGGGACGTCGCGGATTGCCTGCTTCAATGCTTCAGTGCTCATCGATCGGTCTCCTTTCAGACCTAGGTGCCTACCTAGTCAGTTTCCTTGCTGAAACGAAGATCGGCCAGCCGTTATTAGGCATGGCCGGTTTCGTTTATTTACGCTATTAGCTGCATTGTGAAACTACTTCAACGCAGCATGTGCGGCCGCGAGCCTGGCAATAGGCACACGGTACGGGCTGCATGACACGTAGTGCAGTCCAGCACGATGGCAGAACTCAACGGACTTCGGTTCGCCGCCATGTTCGCCGCAAATGCCGAGCTTGATGTTCGGTCGGGTCTTCTTGCCCAACTTGACCGCGATCTCGACGAGACGTCCAACACCTGCCTGGTCGAGGACCTGGAACGGATCGTAGTCGTACACGCCACGCTCAACATATTCACCGAGGAACTTGCCAGCGTCGTCGCGGGAGAAGCCGCAGCCCATCTGGGTCAGGTCATTTGTGCCAAACGAGAAGAACTCAGCTTGAGTTGCTATCTCGTCAGCGGTCATTGCCGCGCGCGGCACCTCGATCATTGTGCCGATCATGATGCTGAGCTTCTTTCTCTTCTCTTTCTGGACCTTGGCGATCGTATTAACGATGATGTTCTTCTGATCCTCAAGCTCCTTCACGTTGCCGACGAGAGGGACCATGATTTCCACGTTGGCACCCTTCACTGCAGCCGCTGCCTCGCATATAGCACGTGTCTGCATCTCGGTAACTTCAGGATATGTCATCCCAAGTCTGCAACCACGATGGCCGAGCATGGGGTTGAACTCATGGAGAGACTCAACAAGCATCTTTATGTTCGACGATTTGACTCCCATGACCTTTGCCATTTCCTTCTGACCTGCTGCGTCGTGAGGGAGGAACTCGTGCAGAGGTGGATCGAGCAAGCGGACAGTACATGGCTTGCCCTGGAGCACCTTGAAGATGCCTGCGAAATCCTTGCGCTGCAGCGGCAGGAGCTCCTTGAGAGCTTGGCGGTACTGCTTCATCGGAGTTGCGAGCTTCTTCTCAAGAACCTTGCGCTCAGCGCCTTCGGCGGATTCAACCTGCTTGCGCAGATTCTTGACCGTTTCGGCAACCAGGATAAGGCGTCGGAATGCCAAAATCCTGTCGCCCTCGAAGAACATATGTTCTGTACGGCACAGGCCGATACCTTCAGCGCCGAACTTGACGGCGACAGCCGTAGCGTGCGGCGTGTCGGCGTTCGTACGAACGCCGAGCTTACGATACTTGTCGGCCAGCTTCATGATTGTTCCGAATGGGCCCGTGAGCTGAGGGTCAACTGTATCGACCTTGCCGACATACAGCGCGCCAAGCGATCCGTTCAGGGAGATCCAGTCGCCCTGTTTAATGGTTACGCCGTTGGCCGTGAACTTCTTGGTTTTGTAGTCCATGTGGACATCGCCTGCACCAGCCACGCAGCAAGTTCCCATGCCGCGCGCAACAACCGCTGCGTGCGAGGTCATGCCGCCGCGGGATGTCAGGATGCCCTTGGCCACTGCCATGCCGCCGATATCTTCCGGGCTGGTCTCTGTGCGGCAGAGGATGACCTGTTTGCCTTTGGCAGACCACTCTTCTGCTTCATCGGCTGAGAATACCGCCTGGCCCGTCGCGGCGCCCGGAGATGCCGGGAGACCAACAGTGACCTTCCTGGCTTTATCTTCGGCAGTTTTCACGAAGACCGGGTGCAGGAGCTGGTCGAGCGATGCGGGGTCAACCCGCAGCACGGCTTGCTTCTCTGTTATAAGCTTCTCTTTGACGAGATCCGTCGCAATGCGGACAGCGGCCTTGGTTGTGCGCTTGCCATTACGCGTCTGAAGCATGTAGAGCGTGCCGTCCTCAATTGTGAACTCGATATCCTGCATGTCTTTGTAATGCTTCTCAAGCTTGGCCCTTATCTTGTCGAGCTGATTGAACAGCTTCGGCATGATCTCCTGGAGCGATGCAAAATCCTTCTTGCGGGTGGATTCAGATACGCCCTGCATCTTGGCCCATTCGCGCGAGCCCTTGAGAGTGATTTGCTGAGGTGTGCGAATGCCGGCCACAACGTCTTCGCCCTGAGCATTGATCAGGTACTCGCCATAGAAATATTTGTTCTCGCCTGTGGAAGGATCGCGTGTGAAGGCAACGCCCGTTGCCGAGTTCGTGCCGGAGTTACCGAAGACCATAGTTTGTACGTTGACAGCCGTTCCGAGCAGGCCACGGATATCGTTCAGATTGCGATACTTGATAGCGCGCGGGTTGTTCCATGAACCGAATACTGCATCGATACCTGCATAGAGCTGCTGCATCGGATCGTTCGGAAAGGTCTTGCCTGTTCTCTTTTTAACAAGTGCCTTATATCGCTTGATAACTTCCTTGAGCCCCTTGACATCAAGATCTGTATCCAGCTTGGCTTTCTTTAGTTTCTTCACGGTGTCGAGTTCATGTTCGAAGTCATGATGCGGGACGCCCATGACGACATCGCCGAACATCTGAATGAAGCGGCGATAGGAATCCATGACAAAGCGCTCGTTGCCTGTGAGTTTGACAATGGCCTCGACCGTCTCAGCGTTGAGGCCGAGGTTGAGGACCGTGTCCATCATGCCCGGCATGGAGACTGCTGCGCCGGAACGTACTGAAAGAAGGAGTGGCTTGGGGCCTTTAGCGAATGTCTTGCCGGTAGCTCTCTCGAGCCTCTTGAGCGCGACTTCGACCTCGCTCTTGATCGTGGCGAAGAACTTCTTTTTGCCTATCTTGTAGTATTGGTCACAACCGTCGGTTGTTACCGTGAATCCTGGAGGTACCGGGAGTCCGATTTCCGACATTTCTGCCAGGTTAGCGCCTTTGCCGCCGAGCAACATTTTCATTGATGCTTTGCCCTCGGACTTGCCGCCGCCGAATGAATAAACGTATTTTGCTGCCTT
This sequence comes from Lentisphaerales bacterium, assembly GCA_030622955.1. Taxonomy (GTDB): domain Bacteria; phylum Verrucomicrobiota; class Kiritimatiellia; order JAUXFM01; family JAUXFM01; genus JAUXFM01. The sequence continues at coordinate 1,134 of JAUXFM010000037.1, read as the reverse complement.
CTTACCCTTGCGTTTTGCCATTACTACGCACTCCTGTTGTGTTGTTCGTGAGTTTATGAGATTGTTTGCTTCCAGGAACGATCATGGAATAGCCTTAACAATATCAGAAGAATTGCAGGTGTCAACAGACACTTTGGGCAATGCTGGATTACTCGCAGCTACAGAGCTGCGGATTGTAGAATTGGCTGTGTGCATCCAAAAGTGTTCGGGTCATAAGGATCCGTTTCCATCCATCACGCCGTTGCCGTTGGCGTTCTCTATTACATTTGCATATAGTCTTTGTCGCTGTCTTGTAGCCAGAAACTCGCCCTATAGTCATCATAGTGCTTCCGCTCATGTCGGCATGCGATCATAAAGCTGTCAATACCGGGCCTGCTTCATCAACCCCAGAACCTTTCGGCTTTCCTTCGATTCTTTCTCAAACCGTCTTATCCCCATACTCACCGCCGCATAGTCCATGCCTTCTAACTACCATCCACTCATCCTGCCAACTCACACAGAACATCGTCAACCTCTGTTTGTTGATTGTTTAGACCCGACCCTTATCTTTTTGCATAATACAGGGATAAATATACAAGCATGGCGTGATATTGTCGAGAATTGTGGATGAGGATCTTGTGTGACCAGGCCCAGAGTACGGATCAGGGTCAATCACTCATAACCTAATCTAACGCGCTCTATAATGTGATACCGCCTTCAATCCATCTCGCAATGGCAATATCCATCCCAAAACGGATGCGCGGGGAACATAACGTTTATGTTCCAATCCGTAGGGTTGCTGGAAGGTCGAAAAGCGTGGCGAGTGCGCGAGCCGGACTTTTCGGCCTGGAAGCAAGACGGGTGTGGGCAGGAAAGGAGAACGTCGCATAATGTGCGTACATTATGCGACCGCTGTTGCGGCTCTGCGTTCTCCGGTGGCGGGTCGGACGTAGTTCGGCCCAACATCCCTGCCCGCTCCCGCGCGGCCCGGCGATGCTCGTGGCGTGGTGCGGCCTCTGCATTACCGATCACGTTGGGATTCACTGATAGCGGTGCCACTATAGAAGCGACCAGCGGGAGCGTTGCCGCCGGAGGCATTCCGATAGGGGTGTTGGCAGACTTCCTGGCTTCAAGCAGGAAGTGTGAGCAACACGG
>JAUXFM010000030.1 GCA_030622955.1 Lentisphaerales bacterium | reverse complement strand
ATACTACGTTAGCACTTCTCTTGATTTCAAATCGATGCAGGTGGTTGATCTCCGTAATCCATTCACTATTAACCAATAACGATTAACTGCTGTCCGGTTTCCCGGACGGCTATAATTTGAGATCTCAAACCCATTGCCCATTCTCCAGGTATGTCCTCATCCCGTCCAGCCAGTGCGGCATCTCTTTCCCCATCAGTTGTTCGTACAGAGACTTGCTGAGCACCGAATAAGCGGGCCGCACGGCAGATTGATTATATACCTTCGACGACACCGGCTTGATCACGGCGTCGGGCGCAATCTCGGCCGCAATCGCCTGTGCAAATTCGAACCAGCTACATTCGCCTGTAGACGAGATGTTGATAATCCCGCGATAGCTGGTCGCGAGCAATTCCAGGATCGCCTCTGCGAGATGGACCGTATATGTCGGGCAGGAAATCTGGTCGTCAACGACCTGCAGTTCTTCTCTTCCCTCGCGCAGGCATCGGGCGATTGTATTCACGAAGTTGTGGCCACTGGGCCCGAACAAAGATTGCGTTCTTGCGATTATGTGTTCTGCTCCCGATTTCCTGATAGCCTGTTCGCCGGCAAGCTTACTTGAGCCATAGGCGTTCAGTGGTTCCGGTACATCGTCCTCGCAGTAGGGGCGCTTCACCGTTCCGTTAAATACGTAATCTGTGCTGATATGCAGGAGCGCAATACTGGTGTTGGCACAAAACTTTGCCACGTTTTGGACGGCGGTCCCGTTCACGGCAAGAGCCAGCTCTCGTTCCTGTTCTGCATTATCTACATTTGTGTAGCCTGCGCAGTTGATGATCCAGTCGGCGCTCGGAAGTCCTGCTACCTGATCCGCATCGGTGATGTCGAATTCGGGCAGATCCAGGCTGGTCACCTTCATGCCTGCGCTTGTGGCGGCTTCTGTGAAGACCGAACCCAACATGCCCTTGCCGCCCAAAACTACTGTTTTCATGGCCATAACAATGCCTCTATATACATTCATTGTCGAGGAATTCCAAGCCTGATGGCGATCATGGGTTTTACTCGGTCTACACAGATTTTGACTATTGCAATAGCAGGACGTTTCGTTTAGTTTCTTCCACAATAATTCTAACCTGCTAAGGAGAGACGCATGTCCATTATCTGTGATGTAGTAGCACGAGAGATCCTCGATTCGCGCGGTAACCCTACAGTTGAAGCCGATATCTATTTTGAATCCGGCGCCATGGGCCGTGCAGCCGTTCCTTCCGGCGCATCAACCGGTGAGAACGAAGCCGTCGAGCTCAGGGACGGCGTGAAGACCCGCTACCTCGGCAAGGGCGTCAAGAAAGCCGTCAAGAATGTGAACGAGCATCTTGCACCGGTCGTCCTAGGCATGGACGGTCTTGACCAGGCCGGTATCGATCACGCCATGATTCAGGCTGACGGCACAGCAACAAAAAAGAAACTCGGCGCCAATGCTATTCTCGCTGTCTCGCTCGCCATTGCAAAAGCTGCTGCGAATCATGCCGGGCTTCCACTCTTCCGCTATATCGGTGGGACCAATGCCCGCGTTCTGCCCGTGCCCATGATGAACATTCTGAACGGCGGTGCGCATTCCGATGCACCAGTCGACATGCAGGAATTTATGATCATGCCGAAAGGTGCAAAATCCTTCTCCGAAGCGCTCCGCATGGGCGCCGAAGTCTTTCATGCACTCAAGTCTGTACTGAAGGGCATGAACTTGAGCACGGCGGTTGGTGATGAGGGTGGATTCGCGCCTGATCTGAACAGTAACGAGCATGCGCTCGAAGTTGTCATCAAAGGCATCAAGAAAGCTGGTTACAAGCCTGGCAAGGATATTTTCATTGCGCTTGACCCTGCTTCCAGTGAGTTCTTCGACAGAAACACAAAGAAATACGTTTTCAAGAAGAGCGACAAATCCAAGCATTCTGCAAAAGCTATGACCGAGCTTTACGCTGACTGGGTCAAGAAATACCCTATTATCAGCATTGAAGACGGCCTGGCCGAGGACGATTGGGCTGGCTGGAAGATTTTGACCGAGACACTCGGCAGCAAGTGCCAGCTTGTCGGTGACGATCTCTTCGTAACCAACAGCAAGTTTCTCGCGAAGGGCATCAAGATGGGCGTCGCGAATTCAATTCTCATCAAGGTCAATCAGATCGGTACTCTTACCGAGACACTGGATACGATCCTCATGGCTAGCCGCGCCGGTTATACATCTGTCGTAAGCCATCGTTCAGGTGAGACCGAGGACACGACCATTGCCGATATCGCTGTTGCGACCAATGCCGGCCAGATCAAAACCGGTTCCGCATCCCGGACAGACCGCATCTGCAAATACAACCAGCTCCTTCGTATTGAAGAGATGCTTGGTGACGATGCAGTCTTTGGTGGCACGATCTAGAAGAATTGCCGCAAAGAAGTACATAAAGCACAAAAGGCGTCGTGAGCAGAGCTCGCGGCGCCTTTGTTTTATCTTCTCTTCTGCTTCGAAAAGGAAGTAGCAGAAAGATCGGTCTGATCCCCGCATTGAACACAAGCCATCCTGCCGCGAAGCGAGGTGCAGCCTGGCAACAGTCGCAATGACTGCCCAATTTGCCATGTTTCCCGATCAGCAGGACTTCGCGCAGCATCCTCAGCTCATTTAGGCCGGGACAGTACCTCGGCCAGTGCCAGCCCTTTACCGGAAAAAATGACCTGCATATGTTCTTCCTGTACCTTGATGACGGCTTTCCGGTCCTCCGCGTAGTCATATATCCAGGAAGCGGTTGCGGGGCGTTCCTTGTCCCTTGTCCCATTTGTTGAAATGATTTTGCCTGGCACAGATATCCCAAAGCGGATCTTGAACCCTTCAAGTAAGGGGTCCACCAGTTCCCGTGTTTCTTCGTTGGTAAGCGCCGATTCCGTCTCCTCGCGTCGTTCACCTTCCGGCGCTGACAGATCGAAAAGATAGTTGCCTTTCTTTGTCTTTGTGAGGGCAATGACTGGCGAGGGGAAGAACAGGACAAACGCCTGGTCTGAAAAGAAATCCGTTTTTGCCAGGTTCGACAGGCTCTTGAATCCAATTTCCAGTGTCGTGTACTGCCATCCTTCACGCGAGCACTGCGTGATTGATTCGAGCTTTACGCCGTGTTGTTCGTACTTCTTGAATTCATTTTCTAGTTTCTTCTGATCCATCGTGAAGGGGTTCGGCCGCAGCAATTCCGGTTCCTCCTTCTTGCCGCCTGCGCTTGCTGTGGCGAGTTCCTCGTGAAGATCTACCATTGTCCGCATGCGTGCCAAGACCTTATCGGCCATCCCGTAGGTAATGCTGAACGTACCCGAGCCGTCTTTGTTGAGCGTCATGCCGTTGTCAAGATCGAGACAACCTGTGGCAAGAATGAGCAGGGCCAATATTCCTGTGAACAGAATGCAACGCATCTTATCGATTCCTGTTGCGATCGATGTCAGTGAGGTTCTTTCGCTTGACCCTCTTTACGAGGATGTCAGTTGGTGCCTTCATGCCCTTTTCCCGCGCGGTCAATTCCACAAACGCCGGGTCGGAAAGAAACTTCTCGCGTTTGATCTTCAGCACCTTTGTGTCCTCTTCCATCTGTTGGTTCTTCTGCACACGCTCCATCTTTGTTTCCTGCAAAACCTGGAGTTGCTTGCATTTTGGCAGGAAGACACAGACAAGCCCTACACAACAGAGAGCTACGAGAACGATCCATGCAACCTTGTAGATGGCTGTCCAGTTGATCATGGCGAAAGTGTCGGGTGTCGCAGGTCGAGTGTCAAGAGACAAGTGCGAAGCCATGTCGAAGTTCCGAATGCATCAAATAGAATCAGCCATTGCTTTCGCATTCACGTTGGGTGGGGTGCCGCAAGAAAACCTACGCGCCGCCAAGGCGTTCCGGCCATTTCCGGGCTGCTGCTCTCAATGCAGCACCGCGATGAGATATCTTGTTCTTCTGGTCCGCACTGAGTGTTGCGAAAGGTTTGTCGTATCCGTCCGGCACAAAGAGAGGATCATAGCCGAAGCCTTCACTGCCCTCTTCTTGAAGGGCGATAGAGCCTTCGCATTTCCCTTCTACTGCCTGCACGGTGCCGTCGGGGCTGGCCAATGCAATAACGCATCGGAACCGCGCACAGCGCTCTGTGATCCCCGCCAGCTCTTCCAGGAGCTTCGCGTTGTTCGCTTTGCAGTCGCAGCTATCACCTGCATAGCGTGCGGAATGAATGCCCGGCGCACCGTAGAGCGCATCGACTTCTAATCCGGAATCGTCTGCGAGTGACCAGAGCCGACTGCACAGAGCAAGGGTTACGGCTTTTTTTACAGCGTTCTTCTCGAACGTATCGCCGTCTTCAACAACTTCAGGCAGGCCGGGTACATCATCAGTGCTGAGCAGTATTATGCCGGCGCCGGCAGTTATCGCCCTGATTTCCGCCAGCTTATGTTTGTTGCGTGTCGCAATCAGCAACTTCTTTTCTTCCGTCATGACTGTGCTCTATTCTCTGTTTCGGCGTTGTCGTTCAGCATTGTGAAAAGGCCAGGGCCTAGATCGATCGCCAGAATCTGCGTGAGGATAGCAGGAGCACTGGCGCGAATGCCAGAGAAAGAGTGGCGATAAAGACGAAGGCGGAAGCCTGAAACCTGAAGAAGCCACGATCAATATCCAACGCTGAACGCGCAACATAGAATTTCATTGGACGTTCGGTGTTTACTGAACAGATTCACCCACACCATCCGCATTCACGTTGGTTTTCGCCTTCCTCTTCTTCACTATAGGGCCGATTGAGCTTATGACGGCTTATAGTGAAGAGAGAAATCACCTTGCTTCTTCCTTCAGAAATTGATACAAACGTATGAATCACGCTTCGTGAGGAGAGGGATGGCATGGCGTCTACAAGAGAGAAATTGCTGGATGTGGCAGGGAAATTGTTCGCTGAGCACGGATATGACGGTACATCCGTCCGCGATATCATAGGAGCCGCAAATGTTAATCTCGGCGCTATAACCTACCATTTCGGCAACAAGCAAACGCTCTTCGCTGAATCGCTGGGGCAAAAGATCGAGCCCATGCTCGAATTGGGCAAGGCCGTGGAAAACAGCAATGCTAGTGCCCCTGAGAAGCTGGACATTCTGCTCCGCGGCTATGCGATGTTCGTCCTCCACAAGAACCCGAGCCTAAAAATGCTCTTCGTTGAATCCATGCAGGGCGGGGACCGCTTGCCGCAGGGCTCCCTGTCCATGCTCGAATGGAGAAACAGGCTCATTGGTGACATTGTCCGCCAGGGCATCAGGGAAAGCATCTTCAGTAAATGTGATGCCGACGAACTGGGGATGATGATACTTGGTCTCGTAACACCCTATGTCGAAGACCTCCCGATAATGAAGCCAAAGTACAAACATCGCCCGGTCCCTAAGCGCGAAGTGAACCGAATCGTCGATGTCGCCATGGACCTGATTCTGAACGGCTTGCGCGTGAGAAAGAGCAAGCGGAAATGAAACAACTTACCTTAACAGCCCTGCTTATTATGCTCATCGGTTCTTCAACCTATGCACAGACAACGAATAAGTACACCCTTTCGGACTGCATTCGGATCGGACTTGAACGCAACGCCGCCGCTATGAACGCCCGCTGCGATGAAGCCATTGCGGAAGCGCGCATCAAGCAGGTCGGCTCCGAAGCCTTTCCGCACCTGTCGCTAGAGAGCTCCTATACGCGCCTTGATGAAACACAGGAATTCGAGTTGGAAGGCGAATCGGTAGCGATCGGCAGTGAGGACAACTATTCGTTGACAGCCACGCTCAGCCAGAATCTGTATACGGGTGGCAGAATCAGGGCCGCCCTGGATTCCCGCGATGCGACCCGTTCGAACGCTCATGCCGGTCGTGCGGAGATCAATGCCAGGATCCTGTTCGATATCAAGAAACTTTTTTACGATGTGCTGCTGCTCGAATCCACCATAACGGCCCGGCGTGATTCGACGAAGCAACTGGAAGACCTCGTCCAGCAAACAGAAGATCGTTTCAACGCAAAGACAGCGTCCGAATTCGAGTTGATAAGCGCGCGCGTGAAACTTGCCAATGAACGTCCGCCCCTGATCGCAGCCCAGGGCAACCATGTTTCTGCCATTGCTGCCTTCCGGCGTCTCGTGAATATGGATTCGGGTCCCTTTGTTCTCGATGGTAAACTCGAATACCAACCGCGTGAGTTGGAGTCCGAAAAGCTCAAGTTGGCGGCTCTAGCGGCACAGCCGAGCATCGCCGCCATGACCGCTCTTGTCGAACTGCGCGAAGCGGATATCCAGTCGTCCAAAGCCCAGCGCCTGCCGGATCTCAGCGCCTTCCTGAAATACAATGGCGCGAACTCTTATGGGTTCGCATCATTCGAAGACGATTGGGAATGGCATTGGAATGCCGGTCTCATGTTGAGCTGGAATCTGTGGGACAGCGGTCTGACCTCGGGTCGGATAGCAGAAAAGAAACTCGTGCACGAGAAAGCTGTCACGGACCTGCGCGACCTACGCGACACGGTGTCCCTGGCGATCATTCAGGCAAAACAGAACATTACCGAAGCACGCGCACAGGTGGAAGCTGGCCGTGAGAACGTGATTCTGGCGGAGAAAGGATTAGCCATTGCGCGCGCCAGGTTGGATGGTGGACTCGGAACTACACTCGAATTCTCTGATGCGAACCTTGGCCTGAAGACCGCCAAGCTCGGGCTATCGAATGCGCTGCGGAATCATATGACTGCACTCGCCGAGCTTGAATACGCGTCAGGGCTGAGCCTCGATCAGATTGAAGAACTTTCCCGACAAACAAAAGGAACAGAACAGTGAAAACGAATAATGGGTCGAATAATGATCAAGCCCCTGCCACCGATGCGAGGAATCCTATGAAGAGCAAGCCATTGAAATCAGGCGAAGGAACCAGCACCACGCTCAACGCGACAATGTGGTGGATTGTGGGTGGCGCTATATGTCTTATCGTGCTGCTGGGCATCGTCATCAAGAAGCTGCCAGGGAAACAACCTGAAAGGCCGAAAGAGAAGCCGGTGGCTGTCACCGTAATGGAAATACAGGGACAGCCCGTTCGTGACACTATTATTCTTCCAGGCCGGATCAAGTCTGAGGCTGACATAATAGTGGCATCGGACAAGGCTGGGCGTGTCATTGAACTTAAGGCGGATAAAGGTGACAGGGTCAAGAGCGGTGCACTTTTGCTGAGGATCGATGACAAGGCTTGGCGCGCGGCTCGGGACAGGGCTCTCATCGAGAACCGGGCAGCAGCATCAGAACTTGAACGCTACCAGCAGCTCCTGAAGACCGGTGGCGTATCCGAGAATGATTTTGCAAGGATCCGGCAAAGGGCCGGCATGGCACGGGTGGCCCTTGAGAATGCTGAAGGCCAGCTTAAGGATTGCAGGGTTAATTCACCAATTTCAGGTGTTGTTGAAAGCAGGTTTATCGATCTTGGCGAACGTGCGGGCGAGGGCGCGAATGTCTTCCGCATTGTCGATGCTCGGATCGTCAAGATTGCTTTCGATGTACCCGAGAAGGATATCACTTCTGTGAAGCCTGGCATGGAAGTGCCATTCTCCGTCACGGCGTATCCCGACGCACTGTTCAACGGAAAAGTGACCTTCGTAGCGCTTGCTGCGCAGGACGTTAACAACGCCTACAAGGTTGAGCTTACCACTGGGAATGCTGATGGCCGACTTCGGCCCGGTATGATCGCCGATGTTTCCCTTTTGAGGCGCGCACTGGATTCCGCTGTTCTTGTTCCTCTTGCGTCGATAATTCCCCACAAAGGGGACCATATCGTTTACGTGGTAGAAGGCGACCGCGTCGAACGCAGAGCTGTGAAGATAGATTTCTTCGTTGGCAATAATGTTGTCCTGGGCGAAGGCATTCAACCCGGCGAGCGCATGGTCATTGAAGGCCAGAGAATGCTGATGGATGGTTCCCTCATCAAGGAAGTGGCCCCATCTCCCGACACATTGCCTGACACTGAGGAATAGGAATGCTTGTTTCGAATTACTCAATCAAGTTCCGCACGGCTGTCTTCGTGCTCGCCATCGTACTGGCAATTGCAGGCGCAGTGGCGTACATGACGCTGCCCCGCGAAGGGATGCCGGACATTACGATTCCCTACGTCTACGTGACATCCATTTACGAGGGGACCGGGCCAGCCGACATCGAATCACTGATCAGTATCCCGCTTGAGAAGAAGCTCAATGACGTGGACGGAATCAAGGAGATGCGCTCTGTTTCTGCGGAGAATATGAGCATTGTTTCGATCAAGTTCATCGCTGGTGAGAACATCGACCTTGCGCGCCAGAAGGTAAAGGACAAGGTTGATCTTGCCCGCCAGGATCTACCCGAGGATCTCGATGAACCCATGGTGACAGCTTTCAATATCAGCTCAGATGTGCCCGTCTTCCAGCTCGCTATTTCCGGCGCTTCGCCACCCGACCGATTGAGGAATATCGCAGAAGACCTACAGGAGCGGATAGAGACCGTTTCCGGTGTCCGTGAAGCGCAGATCACCGGAACGCTTGAACGTGAGATCCGTGTCGAAATCGATCTCCGCCGTCTGATTTCCTATGGCGTCCCACTCGGCATCGTCATGCAACGAATTCACCAGGAGAACAAGACCGTTGCTGCGGGGAATCTTGAACTTGTAGGAAACAAGTTTCAGGTACGTATACCGGGTGAATTTGAATACGTTACCCAGTTGAAGCAAATCCTACTAACGAACAGGAACGGGAATCCTGTCTATTTGACCGATGTGGCAGAGATTTCCGATGCCTATAAAGACGTTGAATCTATCTCCCGCTTGAACGGTGAACCTTGTGTCGCGATATTGATCAAGAAGAGGACCGGCGAGAATTCCGTGGATCTCATAGACTCGGTGAAGCAGGTTATTGGCGAGTTTCTCGTTCCGGCCGGCATTACACTCACAACCGTCTACGACGAATCTCTTGATATCGACATGATGATCAAGGAACTGGAGAACAATGTGTTTTCCGGGTTCCTCCTCGTTGTCGTTGTTCTGATGATCTTTATGGGTGTGCGCAACAGTCTGTTTGTCGGGCTGGCCATCCCGCTCTCCATGCTGGTCGCCTTTACGGCCATGTCCATGATGGGTTTCAGTCTTAACATGATGGTTCTGTTCAGTCTGGTTCTCGCGGTGGGGATGCTGGTTGATAATGCAATTGTCATTGTAGAAAACATCTATCGGCATCGTGCTGAGGGTATGAGCAGGATTGAAGCGGCGAGAGCCGGCGCCTCCGAAGTTGCATGGCCGGTCATCACTTCGACCATCACAACTTGCGCGGCTTTTTCTCCTCTTCTTTTCTGGCCGGATGTGATGGGGCAATTCATGGGGTTCATGCCCAAGACCCTCATTGTCGTTCTTTTCGCTTCTCTGTTTGTAGCGATCGTTATCAACCCTGCAGTCTGTTCCGCGCTTATCAAGGTCAACAGGGAAAAGCTCAAGAAGCAGGCATCTAAAGGAGAACATGGGTTTGTCAGGTGGTACGAACGATTCCTGAGAGCTGCACTGAAGGTCAGGCCACAGGTCCTGCTTCTCGGCATCCTCATTATGTTCCTGAGCATAGAGTTCTATGCTTTGTGGGGTAACGGCACCGAGCTGTTTCCTGAAACTGAGCCGCGTAATGCGATGATCAACGTGAAATTCCCGGAAGGAACCACTGTTGAGCGTACAGATGCCGTTCTGCGTGTGATCGAGAAGCAGCTCGCGCAGCATGAGGACATCCGTTTCTTCTTGAGCCGTGTCGGTGCACTTGGCGGCTTTTCACTTTCCGCCAGTTCCGGTGGCACGCACCTGGGATACATTCACGTTGAATATGAGAAGCATGAGAATAGAAAGGGCGACACGATAGAGCTGACCAACCTGATACGGGAAGAGATTATGCCCGTGCCCGGTGCGGAGATTCGTGTGGAGAAACAGCAGGAAGGTCCGAGGCAAGGCGATCCGGTCACTATTGAGCTTTCCGGCGACGATTTCGATGTTCTTTCTCAATATGCGGGTGAGCTTGTCCGGAAGATAGAAACTGCGCCCGGCCTGGTCGACCTGCACGACGATTATGAGGCGGCTTTGCCCGAGCTTCAATTCAGGGTCGACAGAAAACGTGCGGCCATGTTCGGCCTGGACACCGACAGTATCGGCATCTTCCTGCGGACATCCATCTACGGGTTGGAGAGCAGTAAGTTTCGTGCAGACGAAAACGAATTCGATATAACCCTGCGGCTCCCCCGGGATCAGCGTTCGTCACTCAACCTGCTGGATGAGATCTTTATCCCTTTGAAGGACGGTAATGCCGTGCCCCTGTCCTCGTTGGGAGAGGTGGTTTACACGGGCGGGCAGGGGGCTATCAACAGGAAGAACCAGAAACGCATGATTACTCTTTCCGGCTTCAATGAGAAGCGGGACGTTAAAGAGATCATTGATGAAGAAGTCAAGCCGGCAATTGAGGCGCTTGATCTGCCTGCAGGTTATACTAGCTCGTTCGCCGGCGATACGCAGGAGATGGAAGAATCAACGGCGTTCCTTGGCAGGGCATTTCTCATAGCGCTGGGCCTTATCCTTGTTGTGTTGGTGATACAGTTCAACTCCATCCTGCGTCCCGGGATCATATTGCTCTCTGTCGTGCTTTCAATCATTGGCGTGATGTGGGGCCTGTTGATTTGGCGTTTGAAGTTTGGTGTTATCATGACCGGGCTTGGCGTTATCAGCCTGGCAGGAATTGTTGTGAACAACGCGATTGTGCTCATGTCAACAATTCTGCAGCAACGTGGGAAAGGGCTTGTCCCCGTTGAGGCGATTGTTGCTGCCTGCAAGATTCGTCTGCGCCCTGTTCTTCTGACAGCCGTTACGACCGTTCTTGGTTTGATCCCCATGGCGATAGGGTTAAGTCTTGAAATCCATTCTTTCCCGCCCAGGCTGGTGACCGGCAGTGAAACTTCAGCCTGGTGGGCACCCATGGCGGTGGCTGTGATTTTCGGGCTGAGCGTTGCGACGATCCTGACACTCGTTATCGTGCCGGTAACCTATAGTCTTATCGAGAGCTTAAATCTGCGTTTTGCCAGGGACGACGGGGATGAGTGATCCCTGCTGAGCGCTATCTCTTCAATTCAGACATGCACTCCAGAATAACTCGGGGAAACGCAAAGATGTCGAGAAACTGTACAAACTGCTCGGGTCGCGACGTGAAGAGGTTGGCATTGAAGAGATTCCTGCCATCCATAAGGAGACATCATGAAACATGAACGAATACAAGAACTGATGACTGTCTATCGCGATGGATTGTTGCAGGATACCGTGCCGTTCTGGCTGGAACATGGCGTCGATAAGGAACATGGCGGGTTCCTGACTTGCCTGGATCGGGATGGATCGATTATTGACACGGACAAGTCGGTCTGGATGCAGGGACGGGGTTCCTGGTTGTTCAGTTGCCTCTACAACAGTCTTACCCCCTGGGTGGCGAAACTCCGTCTAGCCGAGGTCCACGAGGAATGGCTCGCAGCGGCAGAGCAGGGGATCAGGTTCCTTGATGCACATTGTTTCGATCCGACAGACGGGCGCATGTGGTTCCTGGTAACACGTGAAGGCAAGCCGATCCGAAAACGTCGCTATGCTTTCAGCGAATCATTCGCTGCCATTGCCTATGCTGAATACGCAAAAGCCACTGGCAAAGACGAGTATGCAGAGAGAGCCAGGAAAGCGTTTCAGGCATTTATCGATCATGATGTAACCACCAGCTTTCTTGCCAAATTCACTGACGAACGGCCGATGCGTGGGATCGGTCCGAATATGATCGCCATTGTCACAGCCCAGGTGCTGCGCGATGCAATCGATTATGACGCGACTTCCGTCATTAATAGGGCAATCGAAGAGATCGAGAAGTATCACTGCAAGCCGGATATTGAGTGTGTGCTGGAGAAAGTGGGGTTTAAAGGCGAGATCTGCGACCATTTCGACGGTCGTCTGCTCAACCCCGGCCATGCAATTGAAGCGACATGGTTCATTCTTAAAGAGGGGAAAATCCGTAGCGATTCGAGGATGATCAAATTGGGGTGTAACATGCTCGACTGGATCTGGAAACGCGGTTGGGATGAGGAGTACGGCGGCATTCTCTACAACACGGATCTATACGACAAACCGATCCAGGAATACTGGCATGACATGAAATTCTGGTGGCCCCAGAACGAGGCGTTGATCGCTACGTTGCTGGCCCACCAACTGACAGGTGACGAGAAATATGCCGAATGGCACGAGAAGCTTCACAAATGGGTCTATGCTCATTTCCCCGATCCGGAATATGGAGAATGGTACGGCTACTTGCATCGGGACGGCTCTGCGTCATCCCAGTTGAAGGGCTGCATATGGAAGGGGCCGTTTCATCTGCCGCGGATGCAACTTGTGTGTTGGAATCTTTTGGAAGAAATGCGCGATGAAGCAGTTGGTGAAAATTGTAGCCATTCTGCATGACCCATGATGTCCTGTGGGTATGAAAACCATATCTCTGGACTTGCGAGAGAGGATACTGGCCTCCTGTGATAGTCAGGAGGGTACAAGGCTACTGATCGCCGGTCGCTATCGGGGGATATCGTTCCGTCATCATTGCTCTGGCCCGAAGCCGATCATCGTCGCCAGTCGCGTGCGGATGTTCCGCGTGGCTGCGCATTATTCTTGGTGCTCAGGTAGCCGAGAATCTCAATGCCGCGCTGTAGTGCCGATGTTTGGCTCATGTTTCCTCCATGACCTGACATGCGTCGCGTCAACTTGAATGTGAAAGATGGAGAAATGAGGGTGCATGATGTTGGCCTCGGGATCAACAAATCTTGCGCTGATTGTTGCATCAAAGCAGGGCCCTCGCGAGCACTCTGACAAATCAATCATGTCTTCCAACAGGAGGTATCGGAATCGCACCATCGATTAATGGGTCATCGGTTGATTTCATCCAGTCCCGTAAATGTTTGCGCATTTCTTTCAGCACTTCGGCGTGGTCGGGGCTATTTGCCAGGTTGTTTGCCTCGTTGGGATCGAAGACGAGATCGAATAGTGATTCATCAGGGAATAGCATGTTCTTATATCCGAACGTTTTCCACCAGGCCTGCGGCGGTCCTTCATCGATGCCGCGTGGCGCGTCCGCACGATAGCTGCGAATATATTTGTATCGTTTTGTGCGGACAGCGCGTAGCGGCCGAGGCTCAGCGCTGTAGTGATAGGTTTGCTCTGAGAAAATGCAGTTGTGCAGTTCCTCTACCTCGTCACGAATCAATGGCATCAGCGATTTGCCATCGAGCCAGTCCGGTTTCTCAGCATTAATAGCCTCGCAGAATGTGGGATAGAGATCGATATGCTGTGTCATGGCATCGATTACCCTGCCGCCCGTGAAAAGGCTGGTGTCCCCGTAAGAGGGGTCTGAGGGGCCGCGGATTATCGTGACAACGCCTGTTCCGCGATCGGTGAGGGTCGTCTTCATTTCGCAGACGCCTGGCCCGTGATCGGTTGTGAAAATGACGAGGCTGTTCTCGCGCAGGCCGGCACGGTCGATTGCCTCAAGAACTGTGCCGACGTCCTTGTCCAGCCACGCGACGCCCATTCTGAAATTTGCCATCTCCCTGCGCGTGATCGCATTGTCCGGCATGTGCGGCCATGGCTGGCAGTAACGGGCACGTTCATCGATATCTGCAGGCTCGTCTATCGGGCGCGACTCAATGAAGGTGCGCCTATCACCATCATTGTTTCTGTGCGGATCGAAGAAGCCAACCGAAAGGAAGAAAGGTTCTTCATGTTCCTGTTCCAGGAACTCTGCCGCTGAGGCCGCAAGTCCTGGTTTATCGAGAGATCCATCGCGAGTTTCCGCATTAAGGAAATGGTCGTATGCCAGCACGTCTTCGGGTGGCGCCCAGGGCTCTCGCGCAACATGCTGTGCGCCGACGAGCGCGGTACTGTAGCCCTGTTGCTTGAGGAATGCAGAAATATGGCGACTGTAGTCGTTCATCGAATAGCCGAGAGGTTCGGAGGGTAGGCCAAGCATGCCGCAGCAGTGTGGGTATTGTCCGGTGAGCAGTGCTGCGCGGCTCGGTGCGCATGTGGGCGCCGACGCGTAGCATTGCCTGAACAGAACACCTTCTTTGGCAAAGCGCATGAGGTTGGGTGCAGGAATGTCGTAGCCCATCGGTTCACAGAAGCGGCCAAGATCGTGAGCATGAATGTATATGATGTTGAGTTTCTTCATGGTGTCAAGAAAACCGTTGCCTGCACATCGAGCATGCCGAACAGGCTACTCCACGGGATCGGCTGGCTCAATCGTAAAATCCAGGATTTGTGCGCGGTGATCGCTGTGGATACTAGACTTGAGCTCGTAGTTGAACGCTTCTATGCGTTCGCCGATGATACATTGATCGATCGCATAGAGCGGACAGATGGTCGGCCAGGTGTAAGAGATGCCTTCTCCCGCAATGTGGTATGCGTGGCGATACTTCTCCGGGAGCGGCGAGAGGTGGCATGAACCGCGTGGTGCATTGAAATCACCGACAACAATATCGGGCTGCAGCTCTTCCAGGAGCTCTCTGAACATCTTCAGGCATGGCCCACGTGTCATGAAAATATCCGATGACAGGTCAACGATCATCACATCCAGTTCCTCTCCGTCAAGATCCCATGTTACAAGGAAGATCTGTAACGCCTGTCCGTCAAACACTCGCTTTTTCTCAGAAATCTTGCCACGTAAAGCGATCGCCAGGGCGTTTGTCTCGTAAGCAACATAGTTCGTGCCCAGCTCATTTGCCCAGTCTGTCACATTGACCTTCTTGGAGAATTCAGAAACGACATAGATGTCGGCTTCATGTTTCTTGAGTTCCCTGGTGGCGCCGTCCCATCCGAGTTTGCCACGACACATGTTCCAATGAACGAGTCGCAATGGTGGTTCGCCAGCTGGAACGGTGCGTTCCAGAAGAAAGTTGTTTTCGAACAGAGCAACGAAAACAAATGGCACAGTGGCGAGGCCGATAGCCATGACGCCCAGATGAAACTTCTTTCTAAAGAAAGACCAGATCCCTAGCGCAACAAGGATCGCCAGCACAATGGGCGAGGCTATATGGAAGAACAGGGTGAAGAGCCAGTTGGTGTCGCGGGTCATCTGGCCGGTAAGCCAGCAGGCATAGAGGAGGAAAGTGGAACAGGCAAAAATCTTGAAGAGCTTGTTCCGATTGAGTCCGAAAATCATCGATCACCAGATTTCGTCAGCTGCAAGCGGTTTATCTGCGGGTTCTTCGACGCCATGCGCTGGTTTAGCTTCGATCGCCAGGAGTGCAGAAGCTAATACGGCCTTCTCCTTCATGAACTCAACGGCTTTGACCGATGAAGCGTGTGTGTCAATGTTGAGCACTTCTTCGTTGATCCCTTGCCGGGGAGCGATGCGCGCCTCCTCGGCATGGGTGATGAATGGGATTGCGATCAGAGCGCAGGACAGAAACGGGAACTTGATGTTCATGAGAGCAGTTTAGAAAGCAAAAAGGACATTTGTCTAGCTTCCTATTGAGCAATGGTTGCCAAAAACATACTAATGTATGGAGCTAGTCATTTAACAGCCTGGCTATTGACCCTGGTTACCAAACAATGTCTAATATCGGATAGTGTTTGGTAATAGAGGGTGTGACATGTTCATCAAAGACATGCTGAAAGAGGAGCTGCGAAACTCCCTGCAAATAGAGAGAGATTACCGCAAAGCAGTTCGAAAGATCCCCAAGGGTGCATTGGTTGAGAAAATCATTAAGGGGCATTCATATTACTACCTCGCTTTTCGAGAGAATGGGAAGGTCAAATTTCTTTACAAAGGGAAACTCGATAAGAGCGAGATTGAGGCGTTCAGGAAGAACAAGGAATGCCGTGCGCGCTATCAAGGGCTCTTGGCGGATGCCAGGAAGCAGATCCGATTCATCAGGAAGGTGTTGCGTGCAAAAGAATCAGTTTGAGTTGTGCTGTGAACTGTTGCATCGCCTGGCGCAGAACAAAAGCCGTGAAATGGAAGAAGATTCATGAATGCCACGCAATTCATAACGGACAGGGAACTTTACGAGAGGGTTATCCAGGGCGAGGTGCCGCAGGCGGAGCAGTTTCTCTGGCTGGGCACGTCGGATCTGAAGGATCTCCATGTGAACAAAGGCAAGCGGATGGTGCCCTTCCTCGAGATCATTTCCGATCTTGTCGGGAAAGGAGTGAAAGTGCGCCTGCTCCATGCGAAGGAGCCCGGTCCGGCATTTCGCAAGGATTTTGATCGCTACCCCACGCTTCTGAATGGCGTTGAGCGCGTGCTTTGCCCGCGTGTGCATTTCAAATCGATCATAGTGGACGGTCGTTTTGCATACAGCGGCAGCGCCAACCTGACAGGCGCCGGCATCGGCGCGAAGAGTGACGGGAAGCGCAACTTCGAGAATGGTATCGTCACCACCGATCCCGAACTCGTGAAGCAAATCATGGACCAGTTCGATGCCATTTGGATGGGCGCGCCTTGTGACGGATGCAAACGCAAGAAATACTGTGCTGATTTCCGATTACTCCAAGAGACAGAAGATTGATCATGGCCAAGCTCCTGGAATATGACAAGCCTATCAGCCTGGCGCTCGAAACTTCTGGACCCGATCCATGTCTCGACAGGATCCTGGAGATCGCCGCGATCGCGGCTGATTCCGGTGAGAGGATAGAGGCGCTGATCCATGAGGGCGAACAAGCTGTCGAGGGAATGTTGCAGGCGCTTTCCGACAGCTTGAGTGACCGCACTGTCTGCGTTGCGCATGACGCTGAACGCGTGAAATCCTTTGTGCGTCGTGCGACCAAAGAGCGGCTAAAACTCAATATACTGGATACGCGCGAGCTCGCAGCGATCTGCTTTCCGACAGCGCCATCGCATGAGCGGTTCGAGCTCTGTAATTATCTTGGTCTGACGCCCAGAACGGAGAGTTTGGCAATAGATGCCTGCCACAATACGTTGCTCCTGTGGCAGAAGCTTGGCGTCGAGCTTCAGGAAATGCCGTGCGCATTGCTGCAGGAACTCAATAGATTTCTAACATCATGCCGGATCCGACCACTGAACGGGTATTTTCGATCACTGTGCAATTCGAGAAAGAAGAGCGCAAGTTATGATGCCCTCAAGGAACTGTTCCACAAGGAGCCGCTGCCCAAGAAGCGCCGCCAGCCGGACGCGGACGTGAGAGGACCACTCAACGTGGAGGACATCGGCAACATATTTGGGCCGGAAGGACCATTTGCCAGGAAGATAGAAGGCTATGAATGCCGGCCGCAGCAGCAGGAGATGTCGCGCGCTGTTGCTGATGCATTCAATGAAGGGAAGCATCTGGTTGTAGAAGCCGGTACGGGTGTGGGTAAGAGCCTGGCATACCTCGCGCCCGTCGCACTCTGGGCCTCACATAATGAGATGCCTGTAATCGTGAGCACGAACACGAAGAATCTGCAATCGCAGCTCTTCCAGAAAGACCTGCCGATGCTCAGGGAGATGCTGGATATGGATTTCAAGGCGGTCCTCATCAAGGGCAGAAGGAATTACATGTGCCTTCGCAAGCTGACATACCTGTTAAGGCACGCTGCGTTCGAGCTTTCCAAGCGAGAATGTGTGGCTCTGGCGAGCACTTTGGTCTGGGCGACACGAACGAAAACAGGCGATATCGCCGAATCCTCAGCCTGTGGCAGGTCAGCGCGTGATGATATGAGTGGTCATATAACATCGGATCGTAGTGAGTGCCGGGGTGGGAGTTGCAGCTATCGCCAGCACTGCTGCCTGTTCAGGGCCAGGCGCAAAGCCCTGGCAGCAGACGTGATCGTCGCGAATCATTCGGTGGTTTTCGCCGAAGTGGATATCGATGAAGGTAGTCCTATATTGCCGCCCTACAGGCAGATTGTCTTTGATGAAGCGCATAACCTTGAGGATGCGGCAACGAACTGGCTGTCGACCGAGATATCGACATCCAGGCTCTATTACCTGCTTGGTCGGCTCTGGCGTCAGGGAAAGAAAAGAGTAGGGAGCGGCCTGGTTCCCACGATATCGCAATATATTACCGCCAACAACTGTACGAGCGACAGGGAACTTGCGGAACTTGCGATTGAGCACATCGATAAGCTGGTCGCAAAGACAGGAGCGATCACTGCTGTTGCAGACACGTTCTTCAATGCGATCGAACTACTCCTGCCGCGAGACAAGGCCAAGCGCAGTTCCGTGCGGATCCATCATGACCGGAAAAGAGAATCACAATGGCGTCCCATCACGGTTGCGAAGGAGGAATTCGTCAAGGCATTGTCAGGAGTGATGCGGGAAACAGAGGCATTGATAGAAGCGCTCCAGGAGATGGATGGCGAAGGACCTGTTGAGCGAACTGATTTCATGCAGGCCTTGCATGGCATCCTGGAACAACTAAAGGAATTTACGGATGATATCGAGTTCGTGCTTGCAGCCAATTCCGAAGGTTGCGTCTTCTGGATCGAACGCTTGAGCAGGCGACAAGGCGGAGTGCGTGCATGGGCGTCGCCCATACAGATCGGCAAGAAGATGGTCGATCTGCTCTTTTCCAAAAAGGAATCGGTCATCATGACCTCCGCAACGCTTTCCGTGGCGGGTTCTATGGAGTTCATGAAGAAGCGGTTGGGGCTGGACTTAATCGATGGTGAGCAGCTGACGGAAATGATGGCAGGCACGCCATTCGATTACAGGAAGCAGTGCATAGTGATGGTCCCGACCTTTCTGCCGGATCCCTCGAATCCGCAGGGCGATTATGTCGAGCAGCTTGGAATCCTGCTGGCGGAGGTGTTTCGGCGTACGGAGGGCAGGGGGATGGCCTTGTTCACAAGTTACGATATGTTGAAGCGGACATCGAGCGTCCTGCGCGGCGAGATGGCGGATGCGAATGTGCAGCTACTGGTGCAGGGCGAATCGGGTTCGCGTGAGAGCATTATCAGAACCTTCAAGGAGGATCTGGTTTCTGTCCTGCTGGGCACGCACTCGTTCTGGGAGGGTGTAGATGTTGTCGGGGAGAGTCTTTCCTGCCTGGCAGTTGCGAGGCTGCCTTTCGCGGTGTTCACCGATCCGATTGTCGAGGCACGTTGTGAGCAGGTGGAGGCAGATGGAAAAAATGCGTTCATGGGGTTTTCCCTGCCTAATGCTGTTATTAAGTTCCGCCAGGGTTTTGGTCGGTTGATCCGGCACAAGACGGATCGCGGGATTGTTATTGTTACGGATAACAGAATTGTGTCGAAACGTTATGGGGCCTGGTTCCGAAACTCGTTGCCCACCAATACCCTCACATTTCCCGATCGTGCCGACTTCCTCAATGCCATCGAAGACTTCATGAAGGATCTGAATGCTTAGTGCTGTGCGCCTTGTTGTGCCGGGGCGCTAGGGGAGGGCACGCGCCGGGTGAAGCAGAAAAAAGGAATTGTCGGCGAAGGTTGTGAGATGGGGCCGGTTTGACTGATTAGCCTGGTCGGACAGATCTTCATTCCTCTCTTTCACATCACCAATTTGCGCAGTTCTTTGATGAAGTTGCGGACGGCCTTGTGGTCGAAACCGGTAGTGGTGAGAAGGTTGCCATCCTTCTCGACCTCTTTGCCTGTATAGGCTGCCTTGAGCGCCATCGCTGCGCCGGACTGCGATTTGCTTGTTGTCATCTTGAGCTCACGCAGATCTTCATGCGCCGCCACTACGGCGATCGATGAAGAGCCTACAGCAGCGAGGAATTTCTCTTTACCCTGTGCTTCATTGATGATGCGTTTCACATCATCGTTCTTTTGCAATGCAGCAGGGTCGTCACTGCTGGTGACCAGCACCACGGCATATTCGGAGCCCTTGGCTTTGTTTAATTCTATAGTCCTGGCCGTGCCCAGGGACTCTGTATTTGGCATGTTTCCGACAGGTGCACATGTTATGTTGGCGCCGCTCGTGACCAGTTCGCGCAGGATGAGAGGGAAGTGCTCTGATTTGCTCTCGGGTATAATGAGTAGGATCTTCTTCTCCTTCAAGTCGTAGTAAGGGGCGATGGCAGTCTTGAGTATTGTCTTTCCTCGCTGTATGCGCAGGTCAATAGCCTTCTCGCCTTTCTGGGTCTGAGACTCGAGTTCCTGTTGGAATTCGGTAACCGAAGCTATTTTCTTCGAGCCAACGTGCGTGATGATGTCGGCACTCTGGAGACCGGCCTTGCCGGCAGCACTTCCTTTTTCGGTGCCAATGACCAGTACTCCTGTTTCATTCTCGAGCCTGTGTATGACGCGGTGAAGGAGAACGAGTTGGCGGATCATCAGTCCGAGGGATTCGTAGCGATGAACCTTGAGCTCACCGGGCATGCGGCCATATGCTGGCATCGGTTCCATTTCTTCTAGAGTTGCCGTGATCTCGATCTTCTCCTTCTTCTTGGGCGCGCCACGTATGATCGTGAACCGGGCCCTCGTGCCCGGCTTTCGTGTTATCATCTCCCAGTTGAAATCGAGACTTTCGGCCTTGGTCCGGGCAGCGCAGGGCTTGCCGTCAACTGCAACAATGATGTCGCCCATCTTGAAGCCGGCCCTGTCGGCAGGGGTGCCGGGCATAACGTAGTGGATCAGTATTCCTTTCTCGGTGCCAAGGGCACGCCCCATCTCATCGTAGATTTCGCCCCCGAAAGAGAATGGAACGCCAACGCGGACGAACCTGCCATGTTCCATTATGTGGTTGCAAAGGACCTGCACAACGTGGGCTGGAATGGTGAAGCCAAGGTTGTTGTGACGTGTTGCTGCATACGTATTGACTCCGAGGACGTGACCAACACGATCGAAAAGAGGTCCGCCGCTGTTGCCTGAATTTATGGCCGCGTCTGTTTGGAACACCTTTGTAAAGGTGCCGAGATCTGTGCGGTCAACGTTGCTCAGCATGCCGCTGGTGAAGGTGCGCTTCATGCCGACAGGCGTGCCGACAGCAAAGCACTTCTGTCCAATTTGCGCTTTACGCGAATCGGCGAATTCAACAGCATGAAGAGGCTCGTCCGGTTCGATCTTGATAAGTGCCACGTCTGGATCCATGCAGAAGCCAAGAACTTTGGCTGAGTATTTCTTCTCATTATGCATTATCACCGTGACAGAGGTTGCCGGTTTCGTCGGATCTTCCGGGTCGTTTCCTCGTACGACATGACCGTTTGTGAGGATGTAGCCATTGGTTTTCACTATGAATCCGCTGCCGACAGCAAGCTCGTGCTGGATGGCTACGACGGAGGGGTCGACCCTCTTAATCACTTCATCGGGGATGTCCTGATTGGCCTCGTCGTCGCCGTTACAGAGTGTGCCGGCGAGAAGGAGGACCATCAGTGCCGTAGTGAACTTCTTCATTATTTCTTCTCCTCTTCTGCGGTTTCGCCGAGGTTCATGTTTAGGGCGGCGTAACCGGTTGTTGCGCCGCGGCAATAGGTTGCGAGCAGAACGTCCGGTTTTTCACGGCGGACCTTTTCCAGCGCTTCAGAGAACGCTTCCAGGTTTGGGGTGGGCACGCCGCCGAGAGAAGTGATGACGTCGCCAATGTTAAGCAGGCGGATGCGCATGCTTCCGCTGATGGCTGCCGGGCTGCCCGGCTTCACGCCCGTAATCAGTGTGCCCTCGCGCGTATAGAGGCGCTGGCCGTAGTAATCGGAATCCGTAAGCTCTTTTACGCTGACCCCGATGTCCTCGGCACGCAAGGTTTCAGGTTCAGGCCGCTTGGTGAATATGCCGTTGCAGGTGATGCGCTTGCCGTTACGAATGACGCCTATGGTGAAAGGCTGGTCAATTTTAGGCCTGAGCGTTTTGAGAAAAAAATCGATTGAGCGTACTCCCATCTGGCGCATTTCCTTGCCATTCACGCTGACGATGAGGTCGCCGTCCTTCAGGCCGGCGGGTGCGGCAGGTCCCTCTTTCATGACATGGGTTATCCAGAGGCCGCTCTTTGTCAGATCATGTTTCTTCGCGTACTCCTTATTGATGGGCTGGAAGAGAACGCCTAACCATGATTTCTTCTTCTCAGCTTCATTAGCGGAAACGACGCCCATTGTTTCCGCAAGAAAATCACCGAGATCTTCATGTAGGTCAGAGGCAGACACGACTGCGCCAGCCTGCATGAAACCCACGAGGTCACCGGTCATATTCACAACAGGTGTCCCCTGTCCCTTGCCGCCGTCAATCTGGAAGAGCCTGTAACGGCCATCGATCCTGCCACGACAGATGGCGAGAGTGGTGAATACTGCGAAGT
>JAUXFM010000049.1 GCA_030622955.1 Lentisphaerales bacterium | reverse complement strand
GGCGATAACAGAATGGCACGATGAACCATTGCGACTCATCTGGCGTTTTAATCATACCGCCGAGCAATGTGGCAAAAACACGGGATTCACGCTCTCTTTGCGCGAAGTATAACGGGACCAACAGGCTCCACCCGCTCTGATCGCGCATGTCGCGCTTTTGGGAATAGAGCAGCGACAGGAACTTCGAGGAATTACCGTCTCTTGCTTGATAGAAGAGTGGAAGGCAGAATTGCCAGCCATCGCCATTTTGTGCAAGGCTCCGCGAATATGGCAGAGAAAGGAAAAGCGAATCCCCGCGATCATGTGCATAGTAATAGAGCGGTGCGAAGGTGTGACCACCTTCTTCCCCATCACCCCTTGACCACTGATGAATCAGTGGCCATGCAGCAAATCGATACAGGCCATTGTTGTCAATGTAACTACCAGCCAACGGCCACAGATGCCAGCCACGCGCACCATCCATATTCTTGAAGTGAATGAATGGATAGAGCAGGTAACTGTCATAACCCTCACTATCCCTGTGAAGAGACCAGAGCGGAATTAATCCACTGTAACCACCATCCTTACCGAAAGGTTCATCAAAATGCCAATATAGAGGAAACGCAACACAGTAGTCTTCACCCCAGAATATCGGGAATATGTAATTGTCTTTGTGACGCATGTCAAATCGCGCCATTGGCCACAGAACATTATGGACCTTCTTCTGCTTATCGAGACCATAGACCGAATAGAGTGGCCTGCATGCAAAATGCTCGTCAGTAAGCTCGATCAATGGCCAGAGGACAGACAGTGCCGGTTTGCGGTAGTAGACGAGCGGCCAGATATTGACCCTGTCTTCAGCCGGACCTATCCGCTTCTCATACTCACCGGTATAGAAGGGTGTTCCCTTCATGGCCGGTGTCGCACATCCCGCACAGAGCGCCAATAGCACCATCCACAACAAAACCTTCGATAACGCTTCCGGAAACTTTCGCATCACGTCATTCATCTCCGATTGCTGCTGCATCCTTGGCCAGTTGTCGTATCTGGCTCAGATCCAGTTTGCCCGACCCCAGCAGTGGCATTGCTTCGATCCTGAGATGGTTTTCCTTCCTTGGCTTCCACAAGTTGGGAAGATCACTGTTCTTTATGATCTCATGAAGGCTCTCGGCATCACCCGCATCCGGCACATGCAGCACAACGAGTTTCTCGCCCTTCTTCTCGTCAGGGATCGATGTAACGGCTACCAGGTGATCCGTGCCGCCCAGGGCATCCATGTAACAGTCCTCGATCGCAAGGTGTGGCACCATCTCGCCGCCGATCTTGCTGAACCGGGCAAGCCTGTCAGTGATCGTGATGAATCCATCATCATCGATCCTGGCAATATCCCCAGTGTTATACCAGCCATCCTTCAACGCTTCCGCAGTCTTCTCGGGCTGACCAATATAGCCCAGCATCACGTTGGGGCCCCTGATCAACAACAGGCCCTCCTGTCCTATCGGCAGCGGTTCCTCTGTCTCAATATCGACAATACGTGCCGCGACACCTGGCAGTGGGTGACCAATAGATCCTTCTTTTGTCCCTACCTGCGATACACCGTCGATGGTCACATCGGCCACACTAAGAGAGACCACAGGCGAAAGTTCCGTGGTGCCGTATCCTTCTCGAGGCCTGATACCGAGTTTCTTTTCAAAAGAATCCGCAACACGTGGCTTGAGCTTCTCGGCCCCCGTCAAAACTGCGCGCAAGCTCACGAAATCTTCCTTCTTAGCCTTTCGAATGTAAGTAAGCAGAAATGTCGGTGTCGAGATGAGCACCGTTGAGCGGTTCTCGCGCACAACTTCCGCTACCTTGGCGCCATCCAGCGGGTTCGGATGATAACAGGCGGAGAAGCCGCTTACTATGGGACACCACAAACTGCACGTGAACCCGAATGAATGAAAGAAGGGCAGCACGCCACATATGTTGTCCTTGCTGACGAACCTAAACACCATCCCAAAGGATTCGATATTCGAAATGATATTATGGTGACTCAGCATCACGCCCTTCGGCATACCAGTACTGCCGGATGAGAAGATTACTGTCGCCGGATCATCCGGATTGAATTCGCTCCTCCGCTTCAAGAGTGCCCATGGGGTCAGGACTGCTCCCAGAAGAGCCCTGAGCTTATCGCCGTATCCTATTCCTGCTGCGATATCCTCCATATAAACAGTTCCATCTGGCGGCACGAAGTCCTTGAGCTGCTCGACAAAAGCTCTTGAGGATATCACTGTGCGAATGTCGGCTTGGGTAATAGCTGATTCGAACGCATCAGCTGAAGCAGTGAAATTCAGGTTCACCGACACCTTTCCGAGCATGTTGACGGCCACATTGACAAGCGCCCCGGCCACGGAAGCCGGAAGAAGAATTCCTACGTTCCGCTGTCCTTCTGTAAGCATCTCGATTTTCTCGGCAAGGACAGCTGAACCTACAAGAGCCTTGCCGTAGGTCAGGCTCTTCCCCGTCGTGTCGTTCATCGCATGCCTGTTCCAGTTGCGCCTCGCCGTACAGACAAACATCGCTGCGAGTGGCTTTCGCGACCGCTTCATGGAATCAAAATAGTCAACAGATAGATTGACAACCGCATCACGCACTTCGCCCTTCGATGACGATGCAGGCATTGCTTTCCCGAAGATTATCGTAACGGGATATGGGATCTTGGTCGGGGTGCGCGCAAGAAGTTTACCGTAATAGTAGCTGAACATACTTCCCCAGGCGCCACCAATATAAGTCGGGAGAATCGGACAGCCAGTCTTCTTCACGATCTTCTCAAAGCCGGCCCTGAATGCACGCATATTCCCATTACGTGTCACCCCACCTTCGGCAAATATGCAAACCAGGTCGCCATCATTGATCGCAATCCTGGCCTCCTGCAGCGCTGTCGCTATTTGCCTTGGCGGATCCGTTGGGCTTATGGGTATCACTCGCATCAACTTGAAGAGCGGCCTCATCCAACCGATGTCGTAGATATCCCTGGCCATCACAAAGCGGATTCGCCGCTGCTGTGTAGCCCCAAGCAGCAATGCGTCAACCCATGTGACATGATTGGCCACCAGTAGCGCACCGCCCTGTATAGGCACATTGTGCCCACCCAGCACCCGGATCCGATAGATAAGACGCGTCAACAGCACAATAACGAACCTTACAAGGAAATCGGGAAGAATGAAGACGCAGGCCACAAACAACAGGGCCGTCAGAAGCCCCACGATGAGAAAGCCCTTGTCCGGCTGAAGGTTGAGAACATTGCCAAGGAAATAGACGGTTCCGGCAGAAAGCAGCACCCCAATGAAACTGAGAAAATTCACGCAGGCCAAGATCTCACCCCTGTCCCTTTCCGGACTCTTGAACTGAATGAATGCATTAAGTGGGACCAAGTAGAGTCCCGTAGAAAACCCTATTACGAACACGAGAGGTATAACCGATCTCATCGTGTCGGCAACACTGAGCAGAACACATGCAAGCGTCAGGCCAAATGCCCCGATGGGCACTATCCCAAACTCAATGTTCCGTCCCGACAGCTTGCCTGCTGAGATCGCGCCCAGTCCGATACCAAACGCGGCGACAGGAAACAGGTAGACGCTCTGCATCCAGCTCAAGCCCAGGATCCCTTCGCCGAACAGGACTATGTTCTGTTGTATAAAGCCTCCAAGAAAGAGGAAGTACGACGCCCCCATAATAGCCAGGAAGAGATGCCTGTCACGCCGCGTACGCCAGAGCGTTCTGATCACCTCCCGTATGAAGAACGGTGTGAACTTCTTTCCCGATCTCACAGGCGCAGTAACAGGTATTTTCAGGCTGACAGCAGAACCCAGGATTGCAAAAGCTACGCAGAACAATCCCACCATCAGGTAATTATTGCTTACCACATGCTCCAACAGGAAAGGCGCGACGAAGGTGCCCATGATTATTGCAAGATAGCTGGCACCTGTAAGGAATCCATTTGCCTTCGACAGCCGTTCCCGGCCTACCAGTTCAGGTATAATCCCAAACTTGGAAGGGCCAAACATAGTACTCTGAAACGCCATTAGAAAGATCACAGCGTAAAGAGCAATAGGTTGCGCCCAGATGATGGCAATGCAGCCGAGCGCCATGACCGCCGCTTCCATGAA
Source organism: Lentisphaerales bacterium (assembly GCA_030622955.1). GTDB lineage: Bacteria > Verrucomicrobiota > Kiritimatiellia > JAUXFM01 > JAUXFM01 > JAUXFM01. The sequence continues at coordinate 11,766 of JAUXFM010000049.1, read as the reverse complement.
CTTGCTGAAGACAATAATATTGCGCTTACTGATCCTATCGGCCAGGATTCCAGCAGCATGCGAGAACAACAGGAACGGAATGACGAAGACAGCCGTAACGTTGGCCATGACCGCCGATTTGGAGGGCGCGCCCTCCTCGCCTGCCCTCACAAGACCTACAAGAAGAAGAAAGACAAGCCACCTGAAAGCGTTGTCATTAAACGCACCGAGGAACTGGGTTATGTTAAGCCACCCGAATGAACTGGGAAGTCGATCGCTCTTTCTTTCCTTTTCCATAATGCTACAGCCTACTGCGCCAATGCTACCTCGCGAAGGGGCATCGCGTCAAGAATTCGCCCAGATCACTAACTACATTCTTAATCCACTAACTTTCCTGTGGACACTTCATCCTGGGCCCCTGTAAACTGCGGACAAGAGCAAGGCATATACAATGAACAGATTCCAGGAAGACACCCCCTATGAATTTCATCCGCCGCAATACTCTAAGCTCTGCGCAAGATTGATCTATGCCGTCAGTGATTTCTTTTTTCTGCGCAGGAAGCACAGAATTGCCGGCGTCAAGATAGCTGCGGGCGGTGACGAACTCATCAGGCTCTACAAGCAAGGGCATAGCCTCCTGATAACCCCGAACCACTCTGATCACTGCGACCCTCATGCCCTTCTGCATCTCAGCAAACGACTCAAGCTTCCACTCCATTTCATGGCTGCGCGGGAGATCTTCGAAAAGGAGAAGGGACTTCGTGCACCGATCCTTCAGAAAGCAGGCGTCTTCTCCGTCGATCGAGAGGGAGCCGATCTCAAATCCATTAAGCAGGCAATGAAACTCCTTTACGATGCCACCTATCCACTCGTCATGTTCCCTGAAGGTGAAATCTACCATCTCAACGAAAAACTCACCCCTCTCAACGAGGGAGCCGCGACTCTCGCACTTCGTGCAGCCAAGAAGGTCAAAAAGGACAAGCCCGAGACCCGCTGCTACATTATTCCCACGGCTCTCCGATATAGCTACATTGACGATATTTCCACGACTTTTCCTGAACGCCTCGCCCGCCTCGAGGCACACATTCTGTGGGCCCCACAGAATCATCTCGATATTGTTTCTAGAATCTACAAGTTCGGCGAGGCGGTGCTCTCCCTGAAAGAAAAGGAATTCCTTAACAGGACCCTCGATGGCTCCCTCGACGAGCGACTCAACACCTTCAGGGAGCATCTCATCAGCAATGAAGAAAAGAAATACTTCGCCGAGATCAAGACGGGGAACCATCCAACACGCGTAAGAATGTTGCGGGGCAAGATCCGATCGATCATTCTCGCCTCTGAAACACCAGGTGAGGAGACAATGACCAAGTGCCGCGCGAGCCTCGATAAATTGTACGTTGCTATACAACTCTACAGTTACCCGGGTCAGTATCTTCGTGAAAAACCATCGATGGATCGTATCGCAGAAACACTCCACAAATTCGAAGAGGACATCTTTGAAGACAGCAAGATCCTCGGCCAGAGAAGTGTCGAAATAACCTTCTGCAAGCCAATAAACCTCATGGACCGACTGGATGACCTGCAGAAGGACTCCAAGCGGGCTGTCAGCGATGTTACCACGGAGATTGAGGCAGCGATCCAGGCTGTCCTCCAGTAGCGAGAATGAGGATCATCCGGCAATTGTTCACCCCTTGGCCAGCTCGGCCCCGCGACTCAAGGATCCATTCTGCGAGTATCGTTTAGCCCTCAGCACGTGAACCTCCATCTGGCTCCTGAAATTCGAAGGAAGTGGCCCACCATCAGTTTCAAAGGTCAGGTAAGGAATCCCTGCCTCCCTTGCATAGGGTTTCATAACCGACTCTGCTACCCCGTTAGGCATACAGTTGAACGGTCCTATGAAGACAACTCCGCAATACTTCTCGCAACTTGAATGCTCCATCACCTGCTTTGCGGCGCCAACGGTCAAGATTGCTTCGCCGCAAAGAGCTGGATTAATAAAATGCATGCCATTCGAAACAACATGGTCAATATCATGCTGTTTCGTCAATAACAGGCCACTCTTTGAGACAATGTGCCTGACATAGCGTTCGACCCCCTGTTCGAATGCAAGCTTGAGCCGGCCAGCGACAAAATTCCAGGATTGTCTATCGCGCTTGAACAAAGCTCTTCCAAGCTGCCTGAGGCAGTATGACCACCTCAAGAATCTTGTCTCAGCATCACCAGCGGCCAGCCGCTTGAGAAAATGCCAGTTCATAAAATAGACCCACTCTGTAACGTCAGCACGTTTCAACATGATCCCTTCCGCTGCATAGTAGTCGTCTATGTTCCTGCAGGAAAGCTCATCAGACCGCACAAAGATCTCACCGGCGAGTAGAACCTTGGGCACTTTCCCCGCCTCGGGTTTCCTCCTGATCCGGCGCAGTTCACTGCCTGCCCTCTTGAGCGCACGAAGCCCCGGCATGAATCCCTTAGTCAATCCTCGCATCGTCCTGGCCCATTCTTCCTCAAAACGTTTCTCGGCGTCCGCCCTGTCAACAGCCATAACAGTGATGGCCGAGCGTACGTCCTGCATGATAGAGCTCATCACCAGCCCAAGCCATCCTGCCAACATAAATTTCGGGCCGACGCCCCTGTAGCCATCTTCCGCTGTAGGAGAAAAGATAAGGACATCGTCCATACGCATGCTGCTGATCAGTTTTCTCATATATACATTGTATTGACCGAAACGACATGGCCCATTCGCTGTCGGCATGAAGAAAAGAAGAATCTCATCCTCTCGCCTCTTCTTGAATTCACTGCGCCAGTAATTCACGAGACTGCCCACTGTAAGGATTGCCGGTGAGCACTCTTTGCCACTCGTAAACTCCTTGCCGATGGCCAACACCCTGTCATCTGCCGGGGGTAATGCAATCGCATTAAAGCCTGCACAGCGACCAGCTGCGGCCATGGCCTGGGTATTGAACCTGCCCATTGAAGGAAACGCCAGCGTAACCCTTGGATCCGACAGCTCGACCAGTTCGCCGCACGAAGTCTTTATGATAGGGCTGCCGTTCGACTCGGCCAGTTGCGCAGGAACAAACGATTCTTCTGCCCCCTTGTCCTCCCCCAGCCGCCGGTAGCCCGACACGATGTCGAGGAAGGCCGTCACACGGGTCATAACACCAGCATCTGCCTCGTGCGAATCAAGCTCCAAGTAGAGATATGGCTTGCGCCCCATGATGTCATTCGCCGAATGCTGAATGAAAGAGTCAGGGCCACAACCAAAATTGCTGATGTAAGCCGCGAAGAGAGATGGATGCTTTTCCGTGAAGCTGAGTGCCTTGAGTATCACCTGCCCATATTTCCAGTACATTGTGCTTTCGCAATGCTCATCGTCGTAGGGGATGAAATCGCAGGGGATGATCACAACACAGGAACTTGCGAACTTCCGCGGCACGCCCATGTTGGCAACCCTCGAATAGGCGTTATATGGCCTACCTACAAGCACTATTCCCGTCCGCCCCTCCCGCACCAACGCGTCGAGCGCCTGCGCCCCCTCAGTCCGGGCAGCCTGCCAATAGGCGCTCTGCATCTCACAACCTCGCCGGAATGCAAATCTCGAACGGTCAGCTCCATGACCAAGCGCGGTGCCGAGTTGAACAAATACCTCCTCAACAGATTCAAGACCCTCTGTCATATCCAGCACCGGCGCATGCACTTTCGCCCCCAGCTCCGAGAATGCCGATGACAGGTAGTAGGGTGCAGCCTGTGCAATTGGACAGGCAACACTCACCTTGTTGCCATTATCACGTGGCATACCCACAAGGTGAGGTACAAATATATCCTTCACACAGCGATTCACGACCAGGTCATAGAAAGTCCCATGAGCAATCTCGTAAGGATAGCATCGTGCCGACTGGCAGCGCTGTACTCCCACTGCATCAACATTCTCAGAGAACTTGATCGCGTAGCCCAACTGGTCAAAGAACCATGAATAGAGTGGATAGTACATGTAGACGCTGAATATCCCCTGCATCCCTATTGACGGACGTTGCCCATTCGAACCAGCATCCGGCGCGACACCGAATTCATGGAACAGCATCTTGTTACGCCGTGCTACAAGGTCAAAAGCATCGGCGTCAGTCTTGATCTTCTTGCGCGCATTCTCCCACTTGCTGCAATTACCACCAAACGGGTGCTTCTTCCCGTTCACGATCAGATTCTTGATTTCACAGTAGTTTTCACAGGCTTTGCATGTGAAACTTCCCTCTTCACTAGAATCCGTCTGAAGCATTCGTTGCAATGAATAGGATCCTTTCTCGACTTCGCCCGCAACAATCTTTCCGCGCAACCAGAGCGCAATCCCAAAAGCACCCATGAGTTCAGAATCAGGTGGAACAGTGATCTGTTTCCCGCTCCTTGCAGCCAGCGCGCAGGCTATCGCCCTGTTCTTTGAAGTACCGCCCTGGAAGAAGATATGCTCACCTATCTTCCTCCTGCCGACCACTTTGCTCACGTAGTTCTCAGCAATAGCATAGACAAGGCCCGCGAGATTGTCTTCACGCGAGGCACCCTCTTGAAATGCCTTTCTTGTGTCGCTATTCGCAAATGCTGCACATTGATCCGAAAACCTTGGCGGGCGGGCGGCGGCAAGGGCGAGTCCGGAAATCTGTTCCATCGCCACGCCCAGATCATCCTTGGCCGTCTCCTCAATGAATGAGCCAGTGCCAGCTGAACAGGACTCGTTCATGTTGAAATCTACAGCAACCTTTTCGCGCAACGATGTGAACTTTGAATCCTGGCCACCTATCTCGAATATCGTGTCGACTTTAGGATCAAAATGTGACGCACCAAAAGCATGCGCAATGATTTCGTTGTGGTACCAGGGCGTCTCGCAGAGCAATGACAGGATTTCCCCACTCGATCCGGTCGTCCCGATCGCGACGATCCGTGGCTCTACCGACATGGTGCTGGCGACATCCGCCAGGCACTTATTGAGCGCCTTCTCAGGATTGCCGTTCGTCTTCGTGTAGTGCGCCGCACAGATCTTCTCTGTATCAATATCGACCAATGCCACTTTTGTAGTAGTAGAGCCACCATCCACACCCAATACATACTCGGCATCGGGGCGTAACTCACCTCGCTCAGAGGGAAGTTCTCTGACACGGCCCGTGAAATCACTCAGAGCGGGAAGGTAATCGAAAGAACTAGTGGCGTCGCCAATGATCCCTGCCCATTCCCTGGGAACAGCGAGTGAGCGTTCTCTCGAGATCGATGCGGCGCCAAATGCCTCAAAGTAGCTTGCCTCTTCAGGCACTATGACCTCAAATGCAGGTAGCAACTCCCTTATTCTTTCGATGATCATCGGGTTCTCTGCAGCGCCACCTATAACCACCATACTGTCGCCATCTATACCCGCACTCTTGATGAGGCCTACGACTTTTTCTGCCATGTTGTGACAAAGAGTGAATACAATATCTTCAACGGAGCATTTCTTCTTGTTCAAGGCGTGCGTGCAGTCGCTCTTGCAATGAACACTGCATCTCTTGGCCAGGGATACAAGCTTGCCTTTCCTGGCTATCTCGGCTGAGTCCTCGACTGCAAGGCCCATGCGGCCGAGCTGTTGCTTGAAGAACTCCACAGTACCTGCCGCACATCTGTTGCCGGACAGATGATCCAATACCATGCCATCAGCATCGATTGGATATACAACAAACGATTCACCACCCAGCGATACAACCACATCCGGCTGTAAGCCAATGATCTTGATCGCCTCCTCAACGGCCTCGCTTTCAGCGACTTTCCGTCCATCAACGAACTCCGCGCCCTCTCTTCCCGTCACGGCTATTCCCGCAACGTTTTCGAGCGGGATACTATTGAGCATCCCTTCCAGCACACCCCTCGTATCACCAAGGTGATCCCTGAGTAGTACTTCAGTTACCTTGGAGAAAGGTCCCAGAGATACCATTTTGATCCTGCTGGCTCCCATCCCTATGCCAAGAAATCGCTTATTCATTGATATTCCTCACTCTCGAATCTGATATTCCTTTCCATCACCTTTTACAAGTCTAATGCCGCTATTGCATCGAGCGTGCCAGCACCATCCTGGCTCCGCCGAACCCCATAAAAAGAAGTACAACACGCGTTTTCTTGCAAATCACCCTTATCTCGTCACGATCTAATGGACAGCGGATGTATAGATGTCATACACTCAGTGCATGATGAAGAAGCTACGACTTACCTCGGACGATAGGTCCTTCTTCGCCCTAGTGGGACAGGCCGTGCTGGCCAACCCTTTTGGTCGCGAGAGGCAGAAGCTGGACGTACAGATCGCCGGCAAGCCCCCCGCCGACGTCCCCCTCGCAGCGGTTCTCGCAGCCGTCAGGAAGCGCCTAGCACCTTTTCAGGGCAAGAGCCATACCAATATCTCCAACTTGGTCGATGAGGACCGCTACCTCGTCCAACATGCCCTCCTTTTTGACACTTTCCATGAATACATGCCGCGCTTTGATGAAGTCATCACCAAACAATTGGAATCAGAAAAGGCGCTTCTTAAAGTGCCATTCGCGCCCGAACTCCTCGCTGCATTGAGGACTACTGGTTTCACAGGTGCCGATGCAGTGCGCTATCTCGCGCTCTTCTACCAGATCCGCCGCGCCTTCTTTCTTATCAGCCGTGGGCTCGTCGGCAGGAGCAACAGTATGGTAGAGGCCCGCGGACTGCTCTGGAACAATCTATTCACAAGCGATATACGCTGGTACGAGGAGTATCTCTGGAACCGCATGGAAGATTTCTCCACGCTTATCCTTGGCGAAACCGGCACGGGCAAAGGCAGGGCAGCAGCAGCGCTCGGCAGATCCGGATTTATCCCTTTCGATGAGAAACTCTGCTGTTTCGTTGAGCACTTCAACGATAGCTTCGTTTCAATGAACCTCTCGCAGTATCCGGAGACACTCATCGAATCAGAACTGTTCGGACACAGAAAAGGAGCTTTCACGGGAGCTATGGACAGCTACAAGGGCATCTTCTCGAACTGCAGTCGGCATGGCGCTATCTTCCTTGACGAAATTGGAGATGTCTCAATCCCAATCCAGATCAAGCTCCTGCAAGTACTCCAGGAACGAGTCTATTCACCGGTCGGCAGCCACGAGCAGCATCGCTTCAATGGAAGAGTAATAGCCGCAACGAACAGGCCTCTCCCTGAATTGCGCCGCGACCGGCTTTTTCGGGACGATTTCTTCTACAGGCTTTGCTCAGACGTCATCTACATTCCGCCGCTACGGCAGCGACTCGTCGAGGATCCCGCCGAGCTGGACGATCTTGTTGGACATGTCCTGAACGGCATCCTCGGCACAGAGTCGGGTGAACTCGTTACAATGATCCGCGATATAATCCATCGCGATATCCCGAAGGACTACGCATGGCCGGGCAATGTCAGAGAGCTCGAGCAATGTATCCGCAGGATCCTGCTGTCGCATAGGTATGAACCTGATCACGTGGCAACATCAACTGACCTCTGCAGCGCCCTGGTTGAAGGGATCACGTCAGGCAAGTATGACGCACAATCCCTCCAGGCCGCTTACTGTGGCCTTCTTTACAACCGGCACGGAACTTACGAAGAGGTCGCGCGCCGTACAAAACTCGACAGACGGACCGTTAAGAAATACATTACTGCGTCCGGAACAGGAGCCAACACCAGTGATTCTGACTGATTACCATATACACACACCGCTCTGCCAACATGCCACCGGCGAGCCCAGAGCCTACTTCGCCAGCGCCGCTGACAGAGGACTCCAGCAGATCTGCTTTACTGATCATGCACCTGCCCATGATGGATTTGACCCCACCAACAGGATGGTAATGGAACAGTTTCCGGGTTACCTTGACAATGTCGGGCAATTGCAGAACTCCGAGCAGCTCAGCGTTCTCCTGGGCATAGAGGCAGATTTCTATCCTGGTGCCATCACCTTTCAACCTGACTGGATCGAAAGTCATCCTTTCGACCTGGTAATCGGTTCAGTCCATTACATCGATGACTGGGGATTCGATAATCCTGCCACAAAGGACTCATGGAAATCCGTAGACGTGACAGGCGCCTGGCGCAAATACTTTAAGCTGGTGGCTGAACTGGCCGATTCAGCCCTTTACGACATTGTCGGGCACCTTGATCTGCCGAAGAAGTTCGACTACAGGCCCGCCGATACCGATATCCGAGAGATGGCAACTCCCGCACTCGACCGAATCGCTGCCGCCGGCATGTCTATTGAACTCAATACGGCGGGACTCAGAAAACCCTGCAACGAGATCTATCCATCTCCCCTGCTTCTCGAACTGGCATTTGAACGCGAGATCCCCATAGTCTTCGCCTCAGACGCACATTCCCCTGAAGAGGTAGCCTATGCCTTCGACAAGGCTCTGGATCTGGCCCTGGCCGCAGGCTACACAAATTATCTGACATACTCCGAGCGGAAGACCCAGGTTCGGCCATTACCCAACCGTTCGAGTTAATGACAGAAGCGGCAGCAGAATAGACAAGACAACAAATAGAACAAAACCACCAACGAACATAATTATAATCGGCTCAAGCAGACCCAGCCCTTTTGCAACAAAGCTGTCCCACCTGCGCTGATACCTCACACTGAACTTGTCGAGGAGCTTCTTTAAATCACCACTGGCCTCACCAGCCTGTATCCAGCCGGGCAAAGAACCGGAGAGTTGTGGGATTCTACGCAGAGCATCCGCCAGGCTGCCACCGCCCTTCACAGATTCAGCTTCCGATTCAACAAGATACGACACCCAGGGACTTCCAGTGGCCCTGCCTGCCAGGTCAACCGACTCTACGAGAGGCATACCCGCATCAAGCAACAATGACAGCGTTCGTGAAAAACGCATGTTGACAAGAATGGTATAGCCCCGGCCAAGAACCGGCAGGCGGAACATCCGCCTGTCAATCCTTCGCCTGATCACTGCGTCTTTACGCGCGCGCTGCTTGAGATAGACGATCAGGAGGACCAGGATTCCAGCCAGGACCAACCCCCAGCTGGTCACAAACCCTGACAGCGCGAGGGCAAACCTGGTAATAGCAGGCAGATCTATCCTGGCCTCAACCAATTGTTTCACGGCGTAAGGCAGCAGAACGACGATCATACCTATAGCTATGATAACCGCCAATCCAAAGACAAATGCCGGATAGATAAGAGCGGCACTGACCTTCTCTCGCAGCCGTTTCTGATCCTCCAGAAACGCGGCCACTCTGTCGAGTGAAGTATCAAGTTGCCCTGATTGCTCGCCTGATTCAATAAGAGCCTGCTCAAATGCAGTTATTCTGTCGGTCACAGACGCAAGAGCGTCCGCCATTGAGCTACCTTCCTTTATCCTGTCCCTGACCCCCGCAATGACAGCCCTGGCCTCGCCCATCTCCGGGGACTGGATAACAATTTCCAATGCATTGACAAGCGGAAGTCCCGCCCCCACAAGCGAGCTCAGCTCCCTGTACAGAGTCGCACGAAGATCTACTGTAAATGTCCTTTTGCGACGAAACAGGCTACGCGTTGGGCCCTGACCTGCCTGCTCAACTCTTTCCGCAAGCACTCCCATCGCGGCAAGTTTCTCGCGAGCATCCTTCGGGCTCAGCGCCTCTATGAGTCCGCTCCTCGCCGAGCCATCCCTATCGAAACCCTTATAATCAAATGTTTTCATGATCTCCCAGCGCCCACAGCAATTATTCTACAGCATCTGCCCGCAAGCGCAATGCCCAAGCCCGGCTCAAGGTATATCGATCTTGATCACCATTCCTATGCAAAGAACCGAGGCGAGAATAAGCTGTCGTGTCGCGCTATTCCTGGGAACGGCATCATCGATAAACAACATGTGGTTGTCAGCTCCGACGAGGAGTTCCTTGCGTATCCCAGCCCACTTCCTTGTAACGCGAGCCAGTTCGATCCCACTGGGCGTCAGGAACCTGAAATTCCACCCCACGAAATCACCTTTCAGCAGGCATACGAGATTGTCATTGGCATCCAGTACGTCAAAACTGCCTCCAATAGAAAAGGGTTTCAACTTGAATCCTCCTATCAGGTCCTCGTTCTCGTCGACAACCTTAACGTGTGAAACTGTCACTGGAATCCCACGCGATATGCCCAACACCTTCCTTCCGTCCCCTGCCCGTACTGACATCTCGAACGGCATCATTCGCTTCAGCTCGGCGAATCTGAGCATCCTGCTGAAGCAGCCAATTTTTTCCTCCCTGCATTCCATGACAAGGTTCTCTGTCTCCGGGTCAAGTATGTCGTAGTCATTCGTAACCCTCGCAACACCCGTTTTCCGTTTCACGAAGTAAAGGTTCCTATTAAGCACATCCTGCATCTCTACTACCTCCATTATCTACCGAAAAAGTCTTTCCGGATCCTGATCCTTATGCCGTCCGGAATATCACGGCTCTTGACTGCTCCGTTGTAAAGTTTCATGGCCTCTATTCGAGTAATCCTGTCCTCAAACATGTCATCCATGATCCTCAGGGCAATCGTCGTCGAGTCTGCTCCCCATTTCTCCTCCTGTTTCCTTTCTTCCTTTGCCCTCGCCAGTTGCTCTTCAAGTGCCGCAGCATGTTCGCTTTTCCGGGCCAGCGAATCGGACTCCCTGCTAGCCAGGTCCTTCTCGAGTTTCCGTCGCTTCCGGGCACATTGCAATCGTTCTTCTAGCGCCAGAGCTGCACTCCTGGCGGGCGAGGACTTCCCAGACTCCAGCGCTTGCTCAATCGCGGCTATCTCATCAGGTTCGGGAACCGGCACGCCACGTTTCCGTTTGAACCCGATGACAGGTGGTGTCGTAAGTCGCTTTTTGAGCTCAGGCACAAGCTTCTCGAAACCGAATCTGTCTATACGCCTCGTTGTGCCCTTCTCGTGCGAATCAGCATGGGCCATGGGGATCAGTCCTTCGTCGACCCAGTTCTGGACCGCCTTTCTCGACGCTCCTAGCAGCTCTGCTGCTTCATGAATCCCAAGCGTTTCAAGATTCTCCCTGGCGCTCTCCTCCACATAGCTGCGGGCGAAGCGCCACTGGCAGGCATCTGTTTTGGATGCCCATTCCGGCAGCACATTCTCATGGTCCTTGCCATAACGGTAGGCACGCCCGATATATGCGCTTGGCTTCAGCGCACCATCAACGTTCTTGATCTCACGTGCGTTGATCCACTGTCTTTCCATTGCAACACTCATCAGGCTATTCTCTGCGAGAGCATGTCCAGGACGTGCCGTAGTGAGCAATGGATGCCATGCTGGCGAGATTTCTCGTGAATCGGATCAGGACAGTTCATGGCCAAGAACCGCACTGATCTCGGCCAAGCTGGTGATCCCCTCAGCCACCTTCTGGATGCCATCCTCAAGAAGACTCTTCATTCCACGCTCGGCGGCACAGCGGCGCAGCGCGGCAACGCTCCTCTCTTCGGCTCTGACAAGCTCCTGTATTCCTTCATCAATTGTCATCAATTCGAACAAGCCCAGCCTGCCCTTGTAGCCGGAAAGACAGGCATCGCAGCCTTGCGCAACCCACATCTTCCCTTCTGGCAACCCGGCCGCGGCTTCAGACATGTTCTCCAGCATGTCGTTGCCCACAACAGCTTTCTTTCTACATTTAGGACAGAGCTTACGCACCAGCCTTTGCGCTAGGACACCGCGCAGGCATGAGGCAAGCAGGTAGGCCTCTATGCCCATGTCAATCATCCTGATGACAGCACTCGGCGCATCATTGGTGTGGAGCGTGGTGAAGACCAGGGGGCCCGTGAGCGAGGCGTTGTGGGCTACCTCGGCC
>JAUXFM010000069.1 GCA_030622955.1 Lentisphaerales bacterium | reverse complement strand
GGCGATGCTGCGTAACTGCCTGTTGTTCTTCCTCAGCGAAAATCGGCACACATCGAATATCAATGCCTTTACCGAGGATATTGCCGCAGATTCCGACAAAGCCTTCGATATGCTCATGCGCAGGTTCTGAACCACCTCCGGCAGGCCTTCCGCCCCTGACTCCCCAATCATAATCGCACTGTCTCTATCCCCGTCTCCGCCGCAGGCTGCTCCGCTGGATCGGGGAGCCGGGAAGTGCGATCAGAGATGCCCATCTTTACTTGGATGTTGAGCGTTGGATGTTGAGCGTTGGATGTTCGATGTTGGATGTTCAATCCCCAAAATGGGCGGCCAAAGGGAAAGACCATGAAAGGCAACAGTAGGCATAAACTTCTGTTCAATGACCTGATCTTGCCAGTATCTACTTCCGAGCCTCACGTTTCCTCCGCAGCCACTGGGTTAAGGAGCAGAAGATGCCGATCATTAGTCCCTGGGCAGATATTGCTATCAACCGGGAGCATATTCAGCCCGGCGCAAGTGCTGGAAAACCCGGAACCACCCAACGCTCCGTTCAGAAAACCGTTGAATAGCCGGCACACCTTCTGGCAAACTCAGATTCAAGTCTGAATAACCGAAAGGATCTTGCCCATGAAAAATACACCCGAGATCAAACTGGGGGTAGTTGCTGTCAGTCGGGATTGTTTCCCTATCGAACTTGCCAGGACGCGGCTGTCTAACGTTGTCGGCGAATGCCAAAAGCTTGGACTCCCGGTGTTTCCCTGTTCGCAGGTCATAGAGAGTGAAACAGACGCGATGGTTGCAGTCGAAGAAATGAGGGGCAAAGGCGTTAATGCCGTTGCTGTCTACCTCGGCAATTTTGGGCCTGAAGGTCCAACGACTGTGTTCGCGAAGGAATTGGGTGTGCCGTTTATGCTCTGTGGCGCAGCCGAGGAAAGTACTGCCAAGTTGATTGACGGGCGCGGCGATGCCTATTGCGGAATGTTGAACGCCTGCCTTAATGTGGAGCTGCGTGGTCTACGCTCGCACGTGCCTGCGATGCCGATTGGACTTCCCTCGGAGGTAGCCACTATGATCGCGCATTTTGTCGATGTTGCACGCGTCGTTGTAGGGGTCAAGAATCTCAAGACTTTCTCCTTTGGTCCGAGACCGCAGGATTTTTATGCCTGTAATGCCCCTATCAGGCCGCTCTACAACCTGGGGATTGAAGTGATGGAGAACTCTGAGCTGGACATGTTCGAGCTTTACAAGGCAGCAGCCGATCGTGCCAGTGAGATCGCTGCAATTGCATCCGACATGGCGAAAGAACTTGGCGAAGGCAATATGCATCCGGAAAAGCTCAAGCAGCTGGCGCAATTCGAACTGGCGTTGATGACCTTCTTTGAAGAGAATCTCGGTTCAAGACAGTTTGGCGTATATGCCAACAAGTGCTGGCCGTCCTTCGAAAAGGCATTCGGTTTCGTGCCCTGTTTCGTGAATAGCCGTCTCGCATCGCGTGGGATACCCGTTGCCTGCGAAGTCGATATATATGGTGCAGTTTCCGAGTATATGGCGCAACTTGCTTCGGGCTTGCCGGCAACATTGCTTGACGTCAACAACACGGTGCCAATGGACCTCAAGATCGCCGATCCCAAAGGGATGGAAAGATCGGATATGTTCATGGGGTTCCATTGCGGGAATACACCGAGTTGTCATCTAAAGGCTGGCTTTGCAATGAAACACCAATTGATCATGCACAGGCTGATGGAACCTGATAGCGAGCCGGACATCACCTGCGGCACACTTGAGGGCAGGATAAAGGCCGGCCCGATCACGCTCTTCAGGTTGCAGGGCGGAGCAGGTGACAAGATTCGCAGTTATGTAGCTGAAGGTGAAGTGATCGATGCAGATCCATGCTCATTCGGGGGTATAGGGATTATCGCCATCAGAAACATGGCTCGGTTCTACAGGCACGTGATGCTCCAGCATCAATTCCCGCATCATGCGGCTGCAGGATTCGAGTCTGTTGGGAAGATTCTTTACGATGCCACAAAGTTGCTTGGCGTTGATGAAATCTACCACCCGCTAACGCCGGGCGACCGATATCCGACCGAGAATCCATTCCGGAAGTAGACTCTATGGGCTCACATTATGCTATAGGCCTGGACTATGGGACGAATTCCTGTAGGTCGCTCATCGTCGACCTCGTTGATGGGCGCGAACTTGCGACTGTCGTCTTCTCCTACCCATCAGGTAGTGATGGGGTCATTCTCGATCCAGCCGATCCGAATGTTGCACGACACAATCCACAGGACTACATCGATGGCCTTGAGCTCATAATCAAAGATGCGCTCAGAGCGGCCAGCGACGCTGATGAGACATTTGACCCAGGCAAGATTACCGGGATCGGCATTGCCACAACCGGCAGCACGCCGCTACCTGTGGATGCTCAATGCTTACCCCTTTCACTGCACGCGGACTTTAAGGATAACCCGGCCGCGATGGCCTGGCTCTGGAAAGACCACACGAGCCATGAGGAAGCAGCACAGATAACTGGACTGGCTGCTTCCATGCGACCTGAGTACCTGGCGAAATGTGGTGGCACCTACTCCTCAGAATGGTTCTGGAGCAAAGTGCTGCACTGTAAGCGGACAGCCCCGGAGGTCTTTCAGGCGGCACATAGTTTTGTGGAGTGCTGCGACTATATTCCAGCACTGCTGGTCGGCATTACGGATCCTGCAAAGATCACGCGGAGCGTATGTGCTGCGGGACACAAGGCAATGTACAGCGATGACTGGGGCGGCCTACCAGATGAGGAGTTCCTTGCCGCCCTGGATCCAGCCCTGGCGAAGCTGCGCAGAAGGCTTTATGAGAAGGCGGTACCTTCCAACCATCCTGTGGGTTCGCTTTGCGAGGATTGGGCCGCCAGGCTTGGACTCAAATCAGATGTCTCGATTGCTGTAGGTGCATTTGATGCGCATATGGGAGCTGTAGGTGCAGGGATCAAGGAAGGCACGCTTGTGAAGATCCTTGGAACGAGTACCTGCGATATTATGGTCGTGCCTGCGGACAGGACACTTGCAGACATACCCGGCGTATGCGGGATCGTTAAGGGCTCGGTACTGCCCAACGCCTATGCTGTCGAGGCAGGCCAATCGGCTGTGGGTGATATATTCCTGTGGTTTGTCAATCACCTAGTGCCAGAGAGATACGGCAAGACGAACGATGCCAAGTTCGCGAAACTTGCGGAATTGGCTGCGGAGCTTGTGCCCGGAGAGCATGGCTTGCTCTGTCTTGATTGGAACAATGGCAATCGCACTATCCTGGTCGATCCAATGCTGACGGGCCTCATGCTGGGCCAGACCCTGCACAGTCAGTCACATGAGGTATATCGCGCTCTGGTCGAAGCAACTGCGTTCGGCGCGCGTATGATCATCGATCGTATTGAGGAATACGGTGTGCAAATCACAGAGGTGGTGACTTGCGGTGGACTCGCCGGCAAGAATGCCATGCTGATGCAGATCTATGCCGACGTCATTGGCCGGCCGATGAAGATCTCCTCGAGCGATCAGACATGTGCGCTGGGCGCTGCGATCTTTGGCGCCGTCTCGGCTGGCTCCTTTGCTTCCGTTGCTGAAGCACAGGGCGCGATGTGCCGTGTCAGAGACGAATCTTATCAGCCCGATCCGGCCAGACATGCATGCTACACGGAAATCTATGGGCTCTACCGCGAACTACATAATGCATTTGGTGCCGTCGACTGGAACGGCAACCTAGGCCATGTTATGAAAGAACTAATCCGAATCCGTGAGCACGCGAAGGGACTGATATAATGATGCTGGAATCAGTACGAGAAGAGGTATGTGACGCTAATAGGCAACTGGTGACCAAAGGGCTGGTTGCGTCGACATGGGGAAATGTGAGTGGCTTTGATCCAGGATCGGGGCTCGTGGTCATAAAGCCCAGTGGAGTACCCTATGCTGAGCTTACTCCCGCCTGCCTCGTGATCGTAGATCTGGAAGGCGTCACTGTTGAAGGAGCACTCCGCCCCTCCTCTGATACCCCTACTCATGTTCAGCTCTATAAGTCGTTCAGTGGCATCGAGGGTGTCACTCATACCCACAGTCAATATGCGACCATGTTTGCGCAGGCATGTAGGCCGCTGCCCTGTTTGGGCACAACACATGCAGATCTTTTCCATGGCGATGTGCCCGTTACCAGGCTGCTCACTGAAGAAGAAGTCGGTGAAGGTTACGAACTCAATACGGGCAAGCTCATCCTTGAGACCTTCAAGGATATCGATCCTCTCGAAATGCCTGCTGTCCTGGTGGCGATGCATGCTCCCTTTGCATGGGGCAAGAGTCCGATGGATTCAGTCGAAAATAGTGCGGGGCTCGAGCAGGTCGCAAAGATGGCTGTTGGTACATTAAAATTGCGTGCTGATCAGGAGCCGCTGCCCCCCCATATTCTTCAGAAGCATCACGATCGCAAACATGGCTCAGACGCATATTATGGACAGGATGGCAGAAAGGGCTAGCAGGGATTGGAAAGCGCAAAGGAAAAGCCATGAATTTGCAGGATTCATGATTTTGTGCTTCTTGAACCTTTTGCGGCTTTTTCTTTCTTCTTGATCCCTTTTAACTCGTAAACCTGGTCGCGCAGCATGGCGGCTCGTTCGAATTCGAGGGCTTCGGCGGCCTCGAGCATCTCTCGCTCGAGATCATTGATAACATTGTGTACGTCGTAATCGACACCGGCCTCTTTGACCACTGCCCGCGCGATGTCGGTGCTTTCCTCCTGCATGCGGAGGCCATCACGGATTTCCTTCTGGATGCTCCTGGGGGTAATGCCGTGCTCCTTGTTGTAGGCCAGCTGCTCCTGCCTGCGCAATTCAGTGACCTCCATCATGCGACGCATGGAGTTGGTGATATTGTCGGCATAAAGGATAACCTTTCCGTTTACATGGCGAGCCGTGCGACCGGCAACCTGGATAAGGGCCCGTTCCGAGCGGAGAAAACCTTCCTTGTCCGCATCTAGGATGGCAACTAAGGCTACCTCTGGCAGATCCAGCCCTTCTCTCAGAAGATTGATGCCAACCAGGCAATCAAAATCGCCACGTCGCAGACCTCTTATTACTTCAACACGCTCAATGGCATTGATTTCCGAGTGCAGGTAGTCGACCCGTAATCCGGCATTCTTCAGATATGCTGCGAGATCTTCTGCCGTGCGCTTTGTCAGTGTAGTCACAAGAACTCGTTCAGCACGCTCCGCATGGCTACGCACTTCCTCCATGAGGTCATCAATCTGGCTACCCAGCGGGCGGACCTCAACAGGTGGGTCTACGAGACCAGTTGGTCGGATGATCTGCTTGATGGAGTCAGGCGCAATTTCGGTTTCAAAGGGGCCGGGTGTGGCAGTTGTGAAGATGATCTGGCCAGTCTTGCCCTGAAATTCATCAAAATTCAGAGGTCTGTTATCCTTTGCCGATGGCAGGCGGAAGCCATGCTCAACGAGTACATTCTTGCGTGACTGATCGCCATTATACATGGCGCGCAACTGTGGAATGGTGGCATGCGACTCATCTATGACCGTAAGGAAATCACCATCGAAATAGTCCAACAGGGTCCAGGGGGATTCGCCCGGTTTACGTCCAGTGAAATGGCGGGAGTAGTTCTCTATGCCTGAGCAGTAGCCCATCTCCTTGAGCATCTCCATATCGTACTGAGTGCGCGATTTCAACCGTTGTGCCTCAAGCAGTTTCCCGTTGCGCTCAAGCTGCATGAGGCGGTCGGCAAGCTCTTCCTTTATCGTGCATATGGCATTCTCAACTTTATCATACGGCATGACGAAATGCTTTGCGGGTGAAATAATGATGTGTTCGCGGTTTGCTTTGGCATTGCCTGTGAGAGCATCAATCTCAGTGATGCTCTCCACTGAATCGCCGAACATATCGAGTCGAATACCGGTTTTGCTATAGGATGGGAATATACTGACCGTGTCGCCACGAACGCGGAATGTTCCAGGCTCCGATTCATAATCGTTCCGCGTATACTGGATATCTACCAGCTTCCGAAGCATCACATCCCTGTCGAGCTCTTCGCCAACTCTCAGTTCAACGACCATGTCACGGTAGTCGTCGGGTGAACCAAGTCCGTAAATGCAGGAGACAGACGCAACGACTATGACATCCCGGCGGCTAAACATGGAATTTGTTGAGGAAAGCCGGAGGCGCTCTATTTCCTTGTTGATGGATGCGTCCTTCTCGATGTAAGTGTCGGTCTGCGGAATATAAGCTTCGGGTTGATAGTAGTCGTAATAGCTCACGAAGTATTCTACGGCATTTGCAGGGAAGAATTCCTTGAGCTCACCATAGAGCTGGGCCGCCAGTGTCTTGTTATGGGATACAATGAGGGCCGGCTTGCCGTGTTTCGCGATCACGTTGGCGATAGTAAAAGTCTTGCCCGAGCCGGTGACGCCTTCAAGTATCTGGTAGCGCTTCCCGGCAAGCAACCCCTCATGGAGCGCGTCGATAGCGGCGGGCTGATCGCCCGTTGGCTCGAAGGCGGATGTGATCCTGAATCCTGATTCCATGCGCGCAGAATAGCACAGACGGACGGTTCATGCTACTCACGGCAGATCCTGATAAGGTTTTAGATATACTCAGTCATCAGGCACACCGTGATGTCATGGCCACTTCCGACTCCTTCATGGGCAATGACTGATGTCTCGCAGATTCCGAGGATCTTGTGCGGATGCTCGGAACAGCATTACCAGGGCTTTATCTAGAATTGAAGCTCCGTTTCTCGTTATCGTATCCATTGCGCTTAGAAGCATAAGAGCTCATCAAGAGAACGGAACAAGCCGATGTCTGAGTAACTCTCCGTGGCACCGCAAAGAGTTTCTATTCTTCAGGATGAAGCCTATAGGGTTTTATTGACCTATCATCGTGACTATTCGTTAGCATGCCAGCATTCTTTCAAGTGCCAACCCTGCATTCACCGCAATATCTTCGGGGACGGCTACGATGTTTCGGGCCGGCCAGTCCGTTAGAAGATCCAGCAGATTCTGTTCATTGATCCTGGACATGTTGGCACAGACAGAAGGATGCAGCGCCTTGACCGTTACGCGCCCAAGATGTTGTTCAGCAAGGCTCTGGACCAGGTTCAGTTCCGTGCCAATGATTACAGTGGCGCCCTTGGGCAGCTCTTCGACATATTTCACTATCTGTGAAGTTGAACCTTTTGCATCTGCGCGCCTGGCGACAGGCGCTGGCACTTCTGGATGAACGATGATTTTGGCATCAGGATGAAGCTCGCGTGTTTTCTGTATCTGTTCTGCAGTGAATGCTGTATGCACTATGCAAAATCCCTTCCAAACCACAACTCGCGCGCTGTGACGCTGCGCTTCTGGAATTCCACCTGCCTCCAGCAATGGGTCGTATATGGCTATCTCTTCGTTTGTGAGTCCCATATCCAGCGCCGTGTTCGTGCCGAGATGTTCGTCGGGCAGGAAGAATATGCGTTTACCATTTTTGAACGCCCAATCGAAAATCCTGGCTGCATTGCTTGACGTGCAGGTACTGCCGGCATTTCTGCCACAGAAAGCTTTGATGGCAGCAGAAGTGTTCACGTAGACAATAGGCAACCAGTCATCACCCGTTGCGACAAGGTTTGCCCATGCCTTTTCAACAGCATCGAGGTCCGACATATCGGCCATGGGGCAGCCGGCACCAATGTGCGGCATGTAGACAGTTTGTTCGGATCGGCTGAGCAAATCGGCTGATTCTGCCATGAAATGGACACCACAGAAAACGATACGTTCAGCATTGCCGGCTGCAGCCGCCTTTCTTGAGAGGTCCAGTGAATCACCGAGTTCATCGGCATGCAGGAGAACATTTGCACGCTGATAATAGTGTCCGAGTATGAGGAGTCGGTCCCCCCATTCGTTTTTTATGGCGTCGATTCTGTCAGAAGTGTTGCTCACAATCTCCCAATTCTAGACGAACTGCGTGAGCGGTGCAAGTGTGGCTTGCCATTCGCAGCTCAAGGGAGAGAAACGACCGTAGAGCGAAGACTGTATGGACTATGCCCTACTTCGCCCTGCGCCTCTTCCACTATTGTGGGCCTGCCCACCAAAATGCGAAAGGCCGCCTGTAGCCTACCCTTGAACCGATGGCCCGCCCCGCCGAAAGCTGTCGCATTCTGGAGCGCATGCCATCCTAATTGCGTAGCTTTTGGATGGTGGGAGATACAAGACTTGAACTTGTGACCCCTTGCATGTCAAGCAAGTGCTCTAGCCAACTGAGCTAATCCCCCATTTGAAGAATTCGGAATATATATGATGGCGCTTTCGATGTCAATAGTGCACAGAGTCGCGGCTAAGCCCTTGCAAGTGCTGTTCTGTTAACTACTTGCCTTCTGTGTGCGTCCGTGTCAGGCCGTTAAATGGGCGATTCTGTTTCAGAATTGCCCCTTGTAACGGCCTACAGTCTCTCGGACGGCCCAGCCTTTCTTTCCGGCCGGACCAGTTTACCTCGTATTGTTCCATTCTCTGTCGATAAACTACGCTTTGTTCGGTAGCGGCAATGAACTCCTCGTTGCCGATGGCAACGGCTTCGGTCCAGCATGTTCCACCGGCTTAGCCGCGTTGATCTCTAATGTGGAATGTCGCCTGCCCCGCCGGATGGCGGGGAGCCCTGACCCCCATGGCTTATGCCCCCCTGGCTTAATGCCGCGGGTAATATGCAAGCCATGCCTTATGCCTCTTTCGGTGATTCGGTAACACAACGTCGCCCCGATATTTCAGCTGGAGGCGCGTGTGCATATGTGAGCACTCAGCAAATGATCCGCAACGGTGGGCGGAAGATGCACTGATAGGCCGTGCCTATCGGCTGGCCGTGGCCCGCCTGCCTGCTTGCCCTACGGGCTTGCGGCGGGTCGGACTGTCGCAACAACAAATAGCCGATAGCCAGGGGATTCCTCAGCGCACATTTTCCTACTATGAACGTGGCAATGGTGCTCTCCCCTCCTCCCTTCTGGTGCCGCTGGCAGAGATACTGGCTGTGGATGTGCATGAGCTACTGGGAATAAACCGCCCACAGCCAGCGCAAGCAGGCGGGCAGGTCCGCCGGTCCGTCGTGGCGGTACCACAGGATATCTACAGATGCGATTTAAACTCATCCGAGAACTAGCCAAAGAAGAGCAACAGTTAGTCATAAACTTCCTGGATCAGGTCACCCCAAGGGCCAAGATCGGGGCAAAAGTGGTCGCGGAGTGAAGCTGTCGCTGCAGATCATTCTTCGCTATCGAATTCTTGCGTCACCATTTCTACCCACCGTAAGCCTGAACGCCTCACGAGTAGTTGGAGCATTTAGGCGGGTGAATAGCCGGATGCGATTCTCTGAACAATGCGATCGCAGCCATGAACTGGAGACCGTAACTGGCCAACCGTTTCTCCCCCACACCCGTGAGTTGAATCATGTCTGCCTCGGTGGCCGGGAAGAAACGCGCCATCTCGTGGAGCGTACGGTCGGTGAAGATGACGTATGGCGGGACGCCTTGCTCTACTGCCAACTCCTTTCGGAGATCCCGGAGTTGGTTGAATAGCTCCTCATTATACGCACCCGCTTCTTGGCCTGCCCGCCGTAATGAGCGCTTGCCGCCCTTTCGGCGGGTCTTCAACACCTGTACTCTTTCCCCATCGAACAAGACCTCTCGAGATCTGGGCTCCAACTGAAGGATAGGATAGTCGCCTGTTGTCTGAAGAATGTAGCCCTGTGCCAGCAGGTTGTCGATCATGAGTCGCCAGTGGCGCTTATCACGGTCCTTTCCTGCGCCATATGTCTTGATGCGGTCATGTCCAAGCTGACGAATACGGTCTGAGTCTTCGCCCGTGATGACGGCAATGACATGGTTTATGCCGAAACGTTCACCCGTCCTCGCGATGGCCGACATGAGGATCTGTGCATCTTCGGTCGCGTCGACACTCTCGACCTCTCCTTCGCAAATGTCGCAACAGGGGACAGATGCAGGGGAATTGTCGATGGGGTAAACAGAATCAACGGGATGGGGTCGAGAATCTGAACATCCAACATCCAACTCACAACGCCCAACTTCCAAGTGGCTCGGAGGATACTCCTCTCCGAAGTAGTTCAGGAGCTGTTTGCGACGGCAAGCATGAACGGTGGCGTACTGCACCATGTCGTTCAGGCATTTGATGGCGTGTTTCTTTTCGGTCTCGTCTGTGATTGTGTTGAAGAAGAAGCGAATCTTGGGGATATCACCATAGCCAAATAGAAGCAGGCAGTGCGCCGGTTCGCCGTCACGACCGGATCGGCCAGTCTCCTGGTAATAACTCTCCATGTTCTTGGGCAGATCCCCGTGGAGCACGTAGCGCACGTTAGATTTATCGATGCCCATACCAAAGGCAATGGTGGCGACGATCACCTCGACCTCGTCCTTGTTGAACGCATCCTGATTCTTGACGCGTGTAGCATCGTTCAGTCCTGCGTGATACGGAATGGCCTTCACGTCATGCTTCGCCAACATGCTGGCGGTCTGCTCCACACTCTTGCGCGTTGTCCGGTAGACAATGCCCGCCTCACCAGCATGGTTGCGGACAAACTTGAGAATCTGGTCACTCGGTTTCTGTTTGGGAATCACCTTGTAGAACAGATTAGGCCGATTGAATGATGCTCTGACAACGTGCGGCGAGCGAAGTGCAAGCTTGGTAACGATATCCTCCTGGACCCGGTGTGTGGCTGTAGCAGTGAATGCTGCCACGGGAACATCTGGAAAGTCCTGCACGATTGTCGATAGATTCAGGTAATCCGGCCGGAAATCGTGCCCCCACTCCGAAATACAGTGCGCCTCATCGATGGCGACAAAGGACAGATTGAGTCGCTTTAAGGTCTCAACAAACTCCGGCATGGCGAAACGTTCAGGGGAAACGTAGATCAGATCCAGTTCCCCGGCAGAAAGCTCAGCTTCGACTTGTCGCTTCATCGATGCCGAAAGCGAACTATTGAGGAACGACGCCCGAAGTCCCGTTTCGACCGCCGCATCAACCTGGTCCTTCATAAGGGAGATTAAGGGGCTGATGACGATACAAGTCCCGTCCACGATGTGGGCGGGAAGCTGGTAGCAAAGCGACTTCCCACCCCCTGTCGGCATGACAACGAATGCGTCCTGCTTGTCGAGAATGGCTTGAACAATCTCTTCCTGGTTGTGCAGGAAGGAATTGAAGCCGAAAACATCCTTGAGGACGCGCATCGACTGCAGGGCTGTTGATGAAGCATTTTCGCTCAACTGTTCTCTCCTTGTCATCTGTCCTGCGCCACTTATGAATCGAATATTGCACGTTGCTTAATCACGATGCAACGAAGCGACGTGCGCCTGCGTTCACCGGAACGGATCGAGATGCAGGACGTTCTGGATCATGTCTCGCTGCGATGGAGATACGCCGGCTTCATCGGCATATTCACCCCACCGCGACACGACCCTTCGTACCTCTTCGATGATAGCTTCAGCGCTTCCGCGCTTCATGGATACGCTTTTCGCACAAGCCTTGAAGTCCTCCAGCGTGAAGCCGTCGCGCTTACCGTTTATCGTCATCTGGTGGCTGGCGGTCCACTCTCCTGAGGGATTGAAACTGTACGTCATGTCGAAGGCGGGTGCCAGTGACCAGCGCCCTTCACGATCCATCAGGAATGCAATGTTTTTCACATGATCGTCATGGTTCCGGCCAATCACGTTGAAGACCATTCTACGGTACATCTCCTCGATGTCCTCAATGGATAATCCAAGTCTTCGTATGACCATTAATGCCTGCTCATAGCCGTAAGCCCCCGCCATGTTGTAGTCATAGTGTGCCATTGCACAGAGCGACTGCATGTGGACCTTCTCTCCTGTAGCGGAACGATCAAAGCGACGAGTCATGAAGTGTCGCCGCCCGTTTTCTTCCAGCAGGCGACAATCGCTCATTGCTATGCCCGCATCCTTGGCCATGTTGGCATAGGCATACTCTATCGCTCCGTACCCCTGAGGGTCCTCGAGTTCCTTGTCTTTGTTGCCTTTCACTCCGTCGAACTTTAGCAGCCAGTACCCGAATCCTTTGCCCGCTGTGACCTGCCCCGAGCAGACTTCGTCGGTCAACGGATTCCAGGCAATGACCGCCTTGGCGCGCGCACCTCCTGCAGAAGTGCCGACTCTAAGAATGTCGCGCATGGCTCCGGCTTTATCCTCACTCGCGAACGAGGTGCTCAAGTTGCTGCGATGTGCCAGGATCTCCGATGCCAACTCAACGAGTTTGTCAACATGGATGCGCGTAGCCTTCTTGGGTTCGGGACCGGTAGCCGGCGCGAACTCCAGCGCGCCCATTCCTCTCGCACCCGTGTAGCACAAACGCTCTACCGCGTTAAACGACTCCGGTGTCCGGCCCTGCGTGGCGAGCCATGCATCGATCAGAGCGTTGCCAAATCGGTCGGGCAGAGAATCGGCAAGCAGACCCGGCAGACCGTGGAAAGTTCCTCCGGCAAGAGAGGGAAAACGATAGACCTGATCTGCAAGCGGCATCACCACAGGGGAGACATCTATGTTGCTGCCAAGGAATGCGGGATCATACTCGAATGCCGCAATATCCTCCCCATCCTCCAACGCAACGGCCCCGATAGTGCTGCCCCATAATTTGACTGCCGCAACTGTACTCACGCTCCATCACCCCACGTCCACTTCTTGCCCCTATTGCCCGGCCCACCTGATTGCGAAGCTTTCGGTGGGCGTTGTGAAGGCGCGCGCTTGCGCTCCTTCTTCTTCAGTTTCAGAAGGCCCATCGGAGTCGGACCCGAAGGAGGTATTAGTTGGCTAAGGGCGTCCTGCAGATCGAGAACTCGAAGTACACGAATTAGAGCCGAGGTCTGGCATGAGTTTCCTCCTTCGATCCGCTCAAGCGTTCGTTTGCCTATCCCCGCCTGCTTCGCCAGTTCAGCCTGTGTAAGTCTCTTACCGATGCGGCGTTCCGCCAAAGCGCGGCCCAACTCAGACAGTATAACTTCCTCGCCCAGGTACTCTGCCGTTTTCATGCTCGCCACTATAGGCGAGTAATCGGCACATATGCAAGATAATTCGTCAGATATGACGACTTCGCAAAAGGGTCCTTTTCTCGCCAAAAGCGGCGAACAGGTCCGTCATGAGCCATCTGTTCGTCATTTCTGGCGAGATTTAGAAAAGCCACCTCACTATTTCTAAATGGCAAAATCACGAAAAGTATCAATACTGGGAGGAGAATATCATGATCTGG
>JAUXFM010000085.1 GCA_030622955.1 Lentisphaerales bacterium | reverse complement strand
TGCTTAACAGGCACAATCACCTGTATTACGTGCTGGCGAAACCGGAACTTTCCGACCGCGAGTATGACAAGCTTTACAGGGAACTCTCGGACCTGGAAGAGCAGTTCCAAGAACTTGCTGCACCGGATTCACCTACGCTCCGTGTCGGCGGCGAGCCACTCTCCGGATTCACCAGCGTCAGACATGCCGTACCGATGATGAGCTTGTCTAACACCTATGAAAGGCAAGAACTGCTCGATTTTGACAAGCGTGTGAAGAAGCTACTTGAGGATGCGCCCTACTCCTATGTTGTAGAGCCCAAAGTTGATGGCGTCGCAATAAGCCTGAGATATGAAAATGGCCTGCTCGTAACCGCAAGCACCAGGGGTGATGGCAAAACCGGCGACAACGTCACCGCCAACGTACAAACAATCCGCTCGATCCCCCTTCGCATGATGGGCGCTAAGGCTCCACCTGTTCTCGAGATCCGCGGCGAGGTCTACATGACCAAGGCTGGTTTCGCACGTCTCAATGAAAGCAGGACTGATGCCGGACAGGAACCCTTCGCGAATCCGCGCAATGCTGCCGCAGGATCGCTGAAGTTACTCGACTCGAGGCAGGTAGCCGAGCGCCCACTCAACGCTGTCCTCTACGGAACAGGCCAGCTTGAGGGAATCAAGCATGAGCTTCATTCTGAATTCCTGGCCTACCTTGAAGAGAAAGGGTTCAGAACCGCATCGCAATACTGGACCTGTGACGACATTGATGATGTCACCAAGGCAATAGACTCACTCGAGAAGATGCGTCACGATTTCTCCTATGAGATTGATGGGGCCGTTATCAAGGTTAACGAAATCGCTCTGCATGAGGCATTAGGAGCAACGGCAAAGAGTCCACGTTGGGCCGTGGCCTACAAGTACGAGCCTGAACAGGCTGAAACAGTACTGAAAGCGATCACCCTGCAGGTGGGTCGCACGGGGGTACTCACTCCGGTCGCAGAGCTTGAACCGGTCACCGTAGCGGGCTCGACTATCAATCGGGCCACACTTCACAATATCGACGAGATCCGCCGCAAGGACATTCGTATCGGAGACAAACTGCTGATAGAAAAAGCTGGCGAGGTGATCCCTGCTGTTGTCGCGGTCAAAAAAGATGCCAGGACCGGCAAGGAACGAGTTTTTGACATGCCCTGCAATTGCCCCGTATGCAATGGCCCAGTGACAAGCCGTGAAGATGAAGTTGCCCTCCGTTGCGAAAATATGCAGTGCCCTGCACAGATCAAGAACTGGCTCCGCCATTTTGCAGCACGCGGCTCTATGGATATTGAGGGATTGGGCGAGTCGCTTATCGAGCAGCTCGTTGACAGTGGCATGGTCAACAATCCAGCAGATCTCTACGAGCTTGAGAAAGCGCCCCTGGCCGCTCTTGAGCGCATGGCGGACAAATCCGCGCAGAATCTTCTCAACGGAATTGAGGGCAGCAAGACACGTGATTTCTGGCGCATCATTTTCGCACTCGGGATCAGACATGTCGGAGCCAGGTCCGCCCAGATCCTGGAGGGCGATTTTGCGGATATCGACCAACTGGTTTCGGCTGACGCTGAGTCCCTCGAAGCTATCGCTGATATCGGCCCCATAGTTGCCGCCAGCATTGTTCAGTTCTTCAAAGAGCCACGGAACTGCAAAATCATCGAGCAGCTCAAGGCTGCTGGGCTGACCCTGAAGTCCACCCTCCCCGCCTGCGCTGCCGTGCCATTGTCAGGCAAGACATTCGTGTTAACCGGCTCACTCACATCCATGACACGTGATGAGGCGGGCGAAAGGATCAGAAAGCTTGGCGGCAAGATAAGTTCAAGCGTCTCCCAGAAGACAAGTTGCCTGGTGGCCGGCGAAAAGGCCGGTTCAAAGCTTGCCAAGGCAGAGAAGCTGGGCCTGCCCGTCTTGGATGAGAACGCACTCATCGAACTTCTGAACAAGCAGGACTAGCCACCTTCTTCAGGTGCAGGCAAAGAAGAGTCGACCGATCAGACAGATCGGTCACATCGACTCATCCCGGATGATCTTGCCGCGCGATCAATTGCCACCCGCGCGCAGTCATACAACGTTGCAGGTGAGCGATTCTTCCGTCCGTGGCTACTAATTCACAGCGTATGGCGCGAGAGCTTTGGCCATACGTGGGCCGGCGGGAGCTGAAGCGGGGTCAAAATCTTTGCCCGTAATCAACTCGTAGGCCTGAATGTACCGTGCAGCCGCCTCTATCCTGACCTCTTCAGTGAGCAGCGGCGGCGGCCCATCACCAAGAAACCCCCGGTCTGCGAGCCATTCCCGAACGTATTCCTTATCGATCTTCCGCTGCTCCTGGCCTGCATTGAAGCGTTCCTCGTAGGTATCGGCAAACCAATACCGTGATGAATCAGGAGTATGAATCTCGTCACTGATCACGAGTTTTCCATCTCTTCTACCGATCTCATATTTTGTATCGACGAGGATCAATCCATGCTCTGCAGCAACCTTCTGCCCCATCTTGAACAGCTTGAAGCAAATTTCTCCCGCCTCATCAAATGTCGCTGCATCGATCAAACCCTCATGGATCGCCCCTTCCCGGGAGATTGGCCTGTCGTGTTTCTCGTGCTTGGTCGTGGGGGTCAGCAGCGTCTTGTCCAGTTTCTGGTCCTTCTTAAGATCTTCCGGCAACTTGTTCCCACAGAAATCCCGGACACCATTCTGGTAGTTAAACCATATTGACGTCTTGGTAACACCCGTAACATATCCTCGAACAATGAACTCAAGAGGGAGCTGCTCGCATTCTGAGACCACCATCGCGCAGGGATCGGGAACCTCTATGACATGGTTATCAATGATATCCGACGTCCGCTCAAACCATGAGGCAGCCATCTGGTTAAGCACCTGTCCCTTGAAGGGGATGGTCCCGAGCACGCAATCAAAGGCAGAAATACGGTCGGTAGTAACAAGAATTCGCCGATCCTGCTGTTTGTAGCTGTCACGAACCTTGCCCTGCTCTCGTTCACCCATATTAGCCAGGTCACTGGCTTCAAGTGTTTGATCTAACTCAGCTTTTATCCTGTCTCTTGTTATCATGTTCTATACTTCCTTGCGCTTACTGTTCTTCTTCAATGTTTTACTCACGCCTATCCTCCTCAAGCCTTCAACATAAGGATACAGGTGCTTGCCAGGACATGCACTCGCGCCCAGATCACGATGCCCATAGACACGGCCCGGGCTGACCTTATAGTGCCGACACAACAGCGCGCACAAAGCATTCATGGATTCAAGCTGCCGCTTTGACGGCTTCTGCTCCTCAAAGTTGCCCAAAAGGACAATGCCTACATTCCTCTCATTCGCGTATGAAACGTGGGCCCCCTCATAGGCTAACGATCGCCCTTCCCAGACACGACCAGAATAATCAATGATGAAGTGGTAGCCG
The DNA here is from genome assembly GCA_030622955.1 of Lentisphaerales bacterium. GTDB lineage: Bacteria > Verrucomicrobiota > Kiritimatiellia > JAUXFM01 > JAUXFM01 > JAUXFM01. Next base: position 8,158 of record JAUXFM010000085.1, on the reverse strand, counting down.
ATATCGCCATATTGCCGTCTCTCATGCACCGCCCTCACGCCCTCAATGCTTCTTCCCGCTGCTTCTTTCCCCGCATAGTCAGCAACATTCCCGCCGGCATGATGTATAGTGAGCCTGTCGAAGGATCCCGCCGCGCGCAACAGCCAGGCTCTGGGTTTCGATTCAGTCCATTCGTTTCGACGAGCAACCTTCAACTTGGAAGTGATGAATCCGATGTCTTTTGGTGGAAGGACCCGTTTCACGGTGGCAGTCCGGCCAAGCAGAGGCATCAGCCAAGTAGCTGGAATTGCCAGGAGCCCATGCCAGATGAATTTGCGTCTTAAAAGAAGCCGAGTCATCGCTGCCCAATGATGCCCTTCACCGCGTTCATGAATTGGTTTACGTCCTTGAACCTGCGATAGACTGAGGCAAATCGGACGAATGCGATCTCATCCATTATTTCGAGTCGATCCATCACTTTCTGTCCGATAATGCTGGAGGGGGCCTCGCTCTCGAATTCGCTTTCGATCTCCTCGATGATGCCGTCGACCATCTTCTCGATCTGCTCCATGCTGATCGGTCGCTTCTCACAAGCTCTTTCAATTCCACTGCCAAGCTTCTTCCTATTGAGCTCCTCGTGCCGCCCATCACGCTTCACCACTTTCAGGCTCGGCTTGACGACCTCTTCATAGGTGGTGAATCTGTTGTCACATTGCTGACATGAGCGTCTGCGACGGATAACGTATCCACTCCGCGCAAGACGACTGTCGATTACCTTATCTTCCAGATGGCCACATTTTGGGCAACGCATAGAAATCACGCTTCGTTAGAATTCGAGAGTTTCTTTCACAGCATTCAGGATCGTGGGCGACTTGTCGCTGGGCACAAAGGCCGAGACACCTGATTTCGCGAACAGCTCAGGATCCTCGACAGAATCGCTGTTGTCATACAGCAAGACTGGTATGTTTTTGGTGCTGGGCATTTCGCGCAGCATCTTGGTTACGGCATCGCCATTCATGGCGGTAAGAATATGGTTCATCACAACGATATCAGGCTTCTCAACAATCGCCTTTTCCATCACTTCCGTGCCTTTTCTGACGCTGATCGCGATGTATCCTGCACTAATGAAGGCATTCGTCAATCGCACATTCACCACCTTATCGTCTTCGCCCAGCAGTATCTTCTTCTTCCCCGTTGAATCCTTGACCCCACCTGTTTCGGGCTCACTTCGCAGGAACACAATTCTTGCAACTTCCATCAAGAGGTCATTGGGATCACATGGTTTGGCAACAAATCCATCAACTTCAACGTTTGCAAAGAATTCGGCCATGTTTGCCCTTGCAGTGAGGACCAGTACCGGGTGTCTTGGCTTACGGTCCGGCCCGGAAATTTCTTTGAGAAAGCCGATACCCCCCATCCCGGGCATTGTCATATCCAACACAATGAGATCCGGCTCTTCGACCACGATCCGTTCGAGTCCCTCTTCGCCGGTTTCGGCGGTAGTAACATCGTAACCCTCGAATTCGAGAAAATCTCCCAATGTTACGAGGAGATGCGTATCATCATCAATCAGCAGTACTTTCTTCTTCCGCTGTTCTGTGGACATTCTTCGTTTCCTTTCGTAAAGATTGACAATCTACATCGTAAATGCGGCCTTGCCAAGAAAAGCTCCTTCAATTCTGTCAAGAAGATCCGCTTCTTTCCACGGCTTCCGCACCGCAGGGATCCCAAAGTTGTTCAGTATTTCGAACTTTGCGCGCCCCATGTGAGCGCCCGTAATAACAATGATCGGAATCCGTCGCATCTGATCGTCAGATTTCATCTTCAAGATGACCTCTGTCCCCTCCAGATCGGGCATGACCATGTCCAAAACAACAAGGTCAGGCTTGTGCTCTGCGATAATATCCAGGCCCTGCTTGCCATCCTCGGCCCTGAGAATCCTGTAGCCTTGGCTAAACAACTGTATTTCGAGCAAATCAAGAATCGCCCTGTCATCATCCACGACCAGGACCGTCGGCGCATCTATGACAGGCATGCTCACCCTGACAAGGGTCCCTTTCTCTTTTCCCGGCGGCGGGCTGATGACCTTGATCTCGCCACCATGGGCGCGAACAATCTCTGCCGATATCGCCAGGCCAAGCCCTGTCCCACTGGTTTGCTCCCCAATCGTATAGTATCGATCCATGACCTTGTCGATAGAGCTCTCCGGAATACCAGGGCCATCGTCAATTACATCAAGTCTCACACGGTTTTCGACGCCAGGATCGGGTTCAATGAAAACGCTCACTTCGCCTTCGGCCGGGGCGAACTTGAGCGCATTATCCACAAGGTTCAATACCACACGTTCCATCTTGTGCTGATCGCAGTCGACAAAGCATGTGCTCTTACCAGTACACAAGTTCAATTTGAGGCCTTTTGCATCAACCCTTGCACCAATAGATTCAAGCGTACGCCTGACCAGTCGCGGAAAAGGCAGCCTGGCACGTGCCAGTTTCAATGTCTTGGTATCAATCTTCCTGAGATCAAGGATATCATTAACTGTACCCAATAGCCGCTTGCAGTCGCCATCGAGCAGCTTAAGATAGTCCTTAGCACGATCACTGACGGGACCCGCCACGCCTCTGAGCATATTCGTAATGGCATAGGTCATAGAGGTTAGTGGTGTCCTCAGTTCGTGCGAGACACTGTAAACGAAATCTGTCCTGGCCCTGTCAAGCCGCTCAAGCCGATCGATCGCTTTTTCCAGTTCTTCCTGCGTCCTCTTACGTACGGTCACATCGCGGATAAGGAAACAGAGCTGCTCTCCATCATTCATCTCAATCCTGTTGGCCGCTATCTCTGCGGGAAATGTCTTCGTATCCTGCCGAATACAATGTGCCTCAACCAGCGTGTAGATCCTGTCTTCAAGGTTTATATGAATGGATTCCAGGAGAGACTCATCGGCACCTGAGATTAGGGACATGATGTTGCGTCTGTTCAACGTTTCCTCGTCAACACCGAACAGGTCCAACGCTCGATCGTTGAATTCAATTATATCACCCGATAGCTCGGTGATCAGAACCGCATCGTATATACTATTGAGCAGGCGCCAGTATTTCGTCTCGCTATCGCGTCGCTCGCCCTTCTGCACAACATTCGAACCGGAGATGGGCACATGTTCGCTCTTGCTGACATCTTCCTCCGAGGCATCCAGGTCCCGTAGAGCCGCCGGATCAATATCGATCCGCATGGTTTGTGAGTGTTTATCTTTCATTGTAATATCCCAGCATCCTGAAGCTGCCGTCAAAGCCACTACTTACAACCATCCCGAAGAAGGCAGGAAAGTCCCACGCCGCCTGCGCGAGGTGACGCCGCCTGCCGGCCAGGGAGCATCCAGCGTCAAGCATCCGAGTCAACAATCCTCCCACTCGCCGTTCGATGTTAAACTTTCGATGTTTGAAGTTCATTACTGTGTTTTTTTCCTTACGCAATCAGAATGCGCTTGTCGGCTGAATCTTCCTATGGGTTTATTGCACCAAGGATATCAGAATCTGGATCCATTCCTTCCGGAACACCCGATATCTCCATCAGCTTGTTTATTAAGTGGCTCAGCCGCTCACCACTCGTAGCGGCCAGGCCTAGAAGCTCAGACTGCTGCTCTGTAATGGCCCCAGCTTTCTGACCCTTGATCATATCAACAGAACAGTTCAAAACAGAGAGAGGCTGACATAATTCCTGCGCGATCTCGGCAAGAACGACAGTCTGCGACTTGTCCAGTAGGCCTTTCTTCTTCTCGTCGCCCTCCTCGAGGGAACCCTGGACAAACCCTTCGATCTTCTGTGCAGTACCATCGGCAATCCCCCGGACTTCCTCGCCAACGGCTGAAACGACTTCAGGAACGACATCCGGCTGTGAGGTCATCTTGTCGTCCAGCCGCGACAGCAGGATTGCAAGCTGCCCTATTGCATCACCAACTCCCGACCCGCCACTCGTGCCAACGGCCCCAGCACCCCCGCTCTGCCCTTCATCCGCAACACCACTCTTGAGAAGAAGGTGCTCCCAGCCAGCTTCGGTCAGGCCATCGGCCATCAGCTTCTCTTTGAGTCCCGACTCTTCAATATCTTCAGAACTCCTGGACTTCATGTAGCGCAAAATCTTCCTTTCACCGGTCGCCATGGCGCCCTGCTTCTTCGCGTAGTCGGATGCGAGTGAATCCATTTCTAACTCGTCGCCCATCTCTCCCATGGCTTCTGCAATTGCCTCCTCAATATCGCCACCATGAGTGCCATCAGACATGCCCCTGAGTTTGGCGAGCAGATCCTTCTCAAGCAACATAAGGGTCTTCTTGACGCCTTTTCTGCCCTTCTGGGTCTTTGCTTTCTTGTCATGTGAGAGCGCTTTATATGTCTTTCTGAGACAACCTACCACTATATCCGTAAACGATTCGCCGCCTTCCATCGATGTTGCAGGGCCCTCACGAACGTCCGCAGCTTTGACTATCATTTCGGCCAGTTTCGCCGGATCAGATGCGGCGCCCTGAATGCTTTTCTGCGATACAGCATCGTCTCCATCACCGTCGCCCTTGAGGAATGCCACAATCTGGCCCACATTGACAGGCGCCGGCGCTGCGCCCTGCCCCTCGCCGACTTTGTCCTTATGCGCCACAACATGGTCCTCTTCCACCTGCTGATAAACTATCTTCTTGGCTTTGATATGTGCCAGGTTTGCGCTATTGACAGATTCTACGAAACCGCCAATCTCCTTGAGCGTCTTCTCACCGAGGCTGACAATGGCTATGAATTTTTCGAATTCCTCGGGCATAATCCCATTCATGACAACGAAGCCACTGATCTCCAAGGCAACGAACCGATCGACGAGTGTCTTGGTCAACGCCCCGGCGGCGCGGGCCTGCTTCCCATCGATCAGCAGCTCTTTCTCAACAACCGTAACGCTGACCTGGTCACGAGCTTCGAGGAATGCACTGATCTGTTCAAAACCCTGGGTCACGGAGTTCTTGGTCACGTTGTGATGAGGCCCGTAAAGGAAAGCATTGTTGAATATCAAACCCAATGATCTGACGATCACATCTTCTTTGATCTCGGCCACGACAAGTCCCTCCCCGTTAAGCGAATGGCGAATGGGAAGCCATCTTCCCGCTGGTCAGATTAATCAAGCTGCCTGAGGAAAACAATATAAACAGCAATATTTTAGACTGTGGAACAGCCCGCAAAACATAGCAGATGAAAGGAATATCAACCGGAGCTCGTGGCTTCTCATTTCTGTATAGACAAAAACCTGCATTCCTGCCTAAATGGCGGGGATGGACCTTTGGCGTACTGAAACAACGCGAATAGTAACACAGCTATTGGGAAATCCTGATTCAACCCCCGAGCTGGTGTTCATACTTGCTGTTGTAGTTCTAACCGCAACAATGGTCATGAACAGAGCTGCAGCGGCAATGGGTGCAAGGGACTCGAATCTTCCCAAGGCTCTCACTGTAGTGGCCATTGCAATCGTCATAACCCTGGTGGCTCTCATCCCCTGCCAGATTCATTTCATGATAAAGGTCCCGAGCCCTACGAGCCGTTTTCTTGTATCCGTGGCTGTCTGTCTCTTTGCACTGGGAGCTATAGCAATTCCTGCTGCCACTTTCATACTGCGAATAAACTATCTGCAGGCCCTCTTCTCGGTCATACTAACAGTGGCTGCCGCTGTATTCATAGTCTTCCTCGTCAACGCCGGGATTGACGCAGTGCGTCATGGCGGCAGTAGCATGGGTAAGGCCAGAAGCCACAAAGATGCGGTAAACGAATTGCCATGGAAATAGACAGATCATGGTCTCATCATTCCTGGATGGCGTTCCCTGCTCAATCTGCCGTGAAGCGGAACTGCTCACATTCTGCGCAGCGCCTCGAGCAGAGAATGATCTCGCATACATCGAGCTCGCCGTTAAGGAAGAGATCGACTGACAGCTGCTCACAAAAACATCGCTGCAACACCGGGTGATGCTTTTGATCCGTGATGTCCCGCCGCAGTTGCACCCAGAGATCGCGACAACACTCTCCAGTTCGTTGTTCGCTTTTCTTTTAGTAGGTGAAGAGTGTTTCCATGGGATATGTCTTGTTGGCCGCACTGTTCATCGCATTACGAATTTTGAACTTCACATTGGGCGTCAATCTTCTTCCTTTGCACGCCCTCGCGACCATCTTGTGCGTGATCTGTTCAGTAGAGCTTGCGACAAGATCTTGTGCCCTGAGAGCATGATTCCTCATGAGTTCCGCAATGGGTTGCTCCCCAAGATTACGTTCAATATCTGTTTCCATGTTTTCAATCATTCTATAGCGATCGTTTAGCATCACCCTGAGCGCGGCGGAGCAGGCGATAGGGTGGACGCTCTGGTTCGCTTAATTATTTCAATTTGAATGCCTGTTACCATATTTCGGGCTTATTAAATGCTTCAACGCAATGTGACTTACCAGTAATCGGTTCAATTTCACCACCAACTAAGGATTGAGCCAACCAACCTTCAGGGCATGACAATTTCGAAGGAGCGGGCACCACATTTTCCGCAACGATGCCAAAGCCCACTTTAGAGTAAAAATCAGGATCGCCATACGTAATCGCCAGCTCGACCCCGTCCTCTTTTAACGTTTTTAAGGCAAAGTTGATCAACTTCTGCCCCACCCCTTTTCCTTGATGGTCGGTGACTGTAGCCATGGGGGACAAAATGAAGGCATTAACGCCGCTTTCAAATATCATCTTGGTAAAAAAGACACCGCCGATGATCTGATCGTTTTCCGAGGCGATAAAACAATAGAGATCATTGGCTTTCGTGGTATCCATAATATCCCTGACCAAGCTCCCTATTACCTCCCCCTCTGACCGACCTTCTGAGTCAGAAAAGGTTTTAATGAATAGCTGTTCGATTTCGTCAGCATTGCTGGGGTTATATTTTGAAACCTTCATATTTCTTGAAGGACAACTCCTGCCGCAACACTAGCCATCGATGAGGGGTCATACCTCATATCGGTTGCGGCGCATCTATTTGCGGACGACGATGTCTTTTAACCTGGATTTGGGAGTGACGACGAGCTTGGTTATCTTGCCATTGCGAACCTCGCCCTCGATGATTGTACTGCGTGGTGCGTGTAGCTTGAAGGTTGCATCCCATCCTTTTGGCCATGCGGGCAGCAGGTGGATGGTGTCGCTGTACGAATCGATTTGTATTAGCATGGACTGGGTGCCCTTCATCAGCACGCCACCATGGTCCTGATCGGGTATCCAATCATAGTTTGGCCCCCAGAACGCCGGGAAGCGGGATCCCTTGTGGTGGTTGCGTGCACGGGCGATCAAGTTCTTACGTGTTGCGTCCGCCAATCCCAGATATGCCATAAAGAGATCGTCCTGGCGCCAACCGGATGCACCGCGATGCAAGCGATGTTTCAACGCCTGAATGCCAAGTTCGCTATTCTCTTTCTCGAACGAACAGAGCCGGAACGGAAAAACGGAGTACAACTCCGGATTTTCGCTGTTGTGCTTGGCTGCAAACTTTTCAGCGGGTGCCCACATGCGGGCGCCCTTGCGCTTGCAGATCGGCAACTCCGGCAGTTTGGCCCTGAACGTTAGCCAGTAGGCGCGGTCCTTTGGAGGGATGATGTTTTCGGAAAGTGCCAGGAGTCGCGCGGTGATCGCACGCAGTCCCGCGACCTCCGGCATCGGATTGGTGCAATCCCACCAAGTTTCGCAGGCCTGGGAGGGATGCATTACCAGTGTCCCGGCGTCGTCTGTTTTGTAGTAGTTATCGAAAAAACGCATGATGGCTGTAGCCGTGGGAATGATTCGTTTTTTCAACAGCGTTTCATTCAAGGTATAATCGTAGGTATCCAGCATCATAAAAACCAGCTCTGGTCCGGCCACCCACTCCCGTTTATGCCAACCGCCGATCTGTAGAGGATCTTTGCGCTCCGCCATGGGCTGCCATCCTTAGGGTGCTATGCACACATCACCCCAGAATTGGGCGGTTTCTATGTAGTAGGCGGCATTGTCAAAGCCGAAGTAGTGCTTGGTTCGGTATGTATTGAGGGGCAAGAAATCGTCCACATACATACGAAAAAGTGGCTCCATCATTTCGAAATCACCGCTCGTGCACAGGCCCAGGTAGGGAAGGCGCGTATTCTGCCACCAGTAGCCCGGCCCCCAG
>JAUXFM010000143.1 GCA_030622955.1 Lentisphaerales bacterium | reverse complement strand
TTCCTAAGACCGCTTGGCCTCCGACTTCTTGACCTCTTTGAATGGCGCTGTGTGTCCAGCCACGTTGGTGTGCGCCACTAACACGTAGACCGCATCATCGCCAAAGACCGGGTAGCTGTAAGACCACTCCTGCTGGGTTGGATCAATCTCGAATGCTGCTCTGTTGAAGGCTGTGCCGACATCTATTTCCTCGATCTCTTCATCAATTGAAAAGAGTCCTGTTCTCGAGATGAGAAGATCCTTGGCTGCGCAAGCATTCTCAAGCGTCTGCATCTTGCCTCTGTTGTCCGGTGCAATGGCATCAACGAGGTCGTTCGCATCGGAGTGTGCCAGCTGCAGGGCCTGTGCATTCACGAGCATTCCCTCAATGTCATCCTTGACCTCATCGAGTAGTTGGACCGTCTTGACCCCGTTCGAATCTATGCTCGTGTAGCTATCGATCCTGCTGTCGTAGAAGCGCTTGACATCATCGTCTGAGACCTCGATGTCTGCAGAGTAGTCCGTTGCGGGGAAAGCGACATATTTGACAGCAACTTTCGCCGGGATCTCGAAGCGATCGCTGTTTTCCTTGTAATAGGCCTGAAGGTCTTCGTTGGTGATTTTGACACGCTTGGTTAGCTTGTCGTAATCGAGCTCGATGTATTCAACTGCGTAATTATCCACAAGCGAGGCCAGGCGTTCATAGAGTGTCGCTCGTGGGATCCAAACAGCTGTCTCAATAACTTTCTGGAGTTTTGCTACGAGCAGTTCTCTTCGTATGTACTCCTGGTATCGTAAGACTGCTCCTTCTCCATCGCCCTTAATCAGGTATGTTGAGTAGAGATAGAATATGTTCTTGCTGAACTTCCCGTCTTGGCCGGTGAATTGGGTGCTGGTTTTTACATGTTCCGTCAGCTCTTCAGTGGTCACCTGGATCCCGAGTTCTTGGGCCTTGCGCAGAGCTGCGATCCGCTTCCAGGCTTCATTTGTAAATAGCTCGTCAAGTTCATCGTCTATTCTGTCGGGCCGATCGCCGTTGTTCTCCACGTAACGTATATAGCTGTCGTGTTTTGCCGTTGCAAATTCTTCGTGCGAGATTTCCTCGCCGGACAGGACTCCGGCAGCGCCGCTCTCCCTGTTGGGTCTGTCCTTGTCCCTGAGAAGGGGGGCAAGAGCGAAGGATAGAACAACGAGAAAGGCGAACGTTCCCCATAGCAACTTGCTTTTGATGAGTCTATTAAACCTGGTTATGAGCATAATTCAGCTACCTGTATTTAATGGTGAGAAGATCTGGGCTGGCGAAAATCTTTGTCTAGATATTACCTGTTGGTGTTACACGGGGTATTGAAGTGGGCGTGACGTTGGTCACCTTGTCAAGTACGGGGAAAACCCACACTGTTTCGTCCGATTCGTCGTGTGAATCCGGTTTGTCGGGTGGCGGCATAGTTCTGTTGAAGGTAACTGTTTCAATTATCTTGCCCGAAGAATCCTTCACCACAGTGGTTACAGTGACTCTGCCATCAGTTGTTTTTGAATGCCACACTGATGCGGTATAGCCCTTTGCCAGCTGGATTTCTTTAGGTTCATCACCACTGTTCTGCAGCAAGAACGGGAGTTTGCCGGCGCGAGCCCGGAGCATAAGGAATGTCTTGTCGAACTCTTCGTAGATGACGACCTCATCCCCTTTATCCATCCCCGATATGAGAAACAGGTCGACGCCCCATCGTCGCGCCCATGTCTTTACCTGGCCCCTGCTGCATTCTATTATGTTTGCCCGCATGCCTGCCTCGGTGAAGCATTTGACTCGGAACTCTGTACCTAGGGCGCCACATATTGCTGTTGGGGTCTCAACATTGAGCTTGTTATTCTTGTGGAACTCTATCGTGTCGGCATCATCTTTGAATTCCTCTAGAGATACTTCGACCTCCCCTTCTGCAAGGATGACTTTCTTGAGCTTTTTGTCCTTCACATCCTCGGTGACATCGAGAATCGTTTTTTCGAGCACCCGGCAGATGTTGCCCGTCGAGAACTCTATAATTATCGATGCACCGCGCCCGGTCTTGATAGAGGTGCCATAGGCGAATACGCCCTTCTTGGCTGCCATGTATTTCTTGGCCCCGGCTGCTTTGATCCAGCAGTTCCCGTGGACTTTAGTGATTGTAAAAACCGGTTCAAAGTTCTTCGCCATCAAGGAAGAAGCGAGCAATGCCACGATTGCATAAGAACATAGAAAGCGTGCAGTCTTGTATCTCACGGGTAAAACTCCCTCGATTAGCAGAAACACCAATGAATTATGCCAAAATATACGAATTGGTCATTGTCTAAGTCAAGGAGATTCGAGTAGTTTTTAAGGGCGAAGGGAATGTGACGTGCTGGTCCATAACGATGAAACAGACCGAATCAAGTGAGCGTCGAAGGAAGCAGGGCAGGACCCCTGCCTTGCCGATCATCATTATCATATCCCTGCTTTCCCTCCTCTCGGCCTGCGGTCTGGGTTCGATGCTCGGACGATGGGAGGCCGGTTCGGCAGATCTCAGGATGCGATTGCGTTACCATCTTTCACGCAAAATGGGCATCAGTTATGTGCGGAACGAAATTACGCTACTGGCGATTGACACCAAGACGAGCACCAAGTTCGGAATGCTTCAAAGGGGGCAATGGCTTTCGCGCAAACCCTATACCGATCAGTTAACCTTTGCGGAACGAAGTTTCCATCCTTCGGTGATGGCCTACGACGTGATCTTTCAGGATCCTATGGGCGAAGATGCGTATCGGCGCGGGCATGTGAGTTCTTCGTCTGACAAGCTAACGCAACTGCAAATTGCACTTGAGAAGCTCTCTCTTGACCAGGCCTTGATGTTGTCCAGCGAAGAGCTGAATGACATGACCCAGCTTTCGGTGGAGCAGGGGAATATTTTCCTGGCCAATAGACTGGCGTCAATTGCCGAAAAGGGAGCGTTCCCTGTTGTTCTCGGCTATAATTTTCGTGGCGGCTGGCTCGATCAGAAACTGGTAAAGGTGCCCTGGTGGACGGACGCGGATGTTTTTGGAAACGATCCTGGCGGTGACGAGGAGATGGGCGACAGGATACCCTATCTTAAGGATGCGAGAATACCTGAAGAGGATGTCCATGGCCAGCATGAGGATGGCTGGCCCCACAATGCGAACACACCTGGCAAGGATTTGATCGGTTACAGTAAACTGGGGTTTCTCAATGTGCGGCCGGATGATGACAGTGTCTATAGGAAGGTGCCATTGGTCATGGGGTTTGAGTATTTCAATAAACCTCTACGGAAACACATGCGAGTCTTTGTCCCTGCGTTTTCTCTCATGAGCTGTCTTTACCATCTCGGCATGGATTTTCCGCTTGAACCTGGCGAGATCGAGGTGCGATTTGGTAAAGAGATCATTATACGTCCTCCGAGCGGAAGTGAGTATTGTATACCGATAGATGAGCATGGCAGGATGTACGTTAACTTCAATGTCCAGTTCAATGATTTTAGGGCGATAAGCTTCTGTGATGTTGCGCCTGACAGACGCTTACGGGCCCAGCCGGAAATGAGGGCCGTGGCGCGACAGTTACGACCCTACATCGATGACAAGCTCGTTTTCGTAGGACATGTTGCAACTGCGCTCGATACGGGGAGTTGTCCGCTTTCGGCTGAGGTCGTGCCGTTGGTCTATGTCCACATGATGACCGCGAACAGCATCCTCAACAGGTCATTCATTGTTCCGCTGGGGGCTTCAGGCGATCAGGTCTTGCTCATTTGCCTGGCGGTGCTATTCACAACTATTTGCGTTATGGTCAAAACGGCTCGCCTGATACCCACATCGTTGTTGCTTACGATCTTCTACCTGTTGGGGGCTTATTCAGGGATTCACTACAATTGGGTTATTCTCCCCACCATTGCGCCGCTGTTCTACCTGGCGCTATGTTCTTTCGGTGTTATTTCGTATCGCTATTTGACTGAATCTCGAGCGCGCCGCCAGATTCGGGGGATGTTCTCAACGATGGTCTCAGAGAAGGTGCTGGAGTATCTCGAGGAGAATCCACACAGTTTCTCCCTGCAGGGGCATAACGTAGAGGCCACTATTCTGTTCAGCGATATAGCCGATTTCACAGGCATCAGCGAAAACCTACCGCCCGAGCGGCTTACCCAGCTACTCAATTCGTACCTCACCCCTGTGACCAATTCGATAATGGAGCAGGGCGGATATGTTGACAAATACGTGGGGGATGAGGTCATGGCTGTGTGGGGTGCCCCCTTCCCGGATCCCATGCATGCATTAAGTGCCTGCAATTCTGCGCTTGTCAACAGGGAGACCGTGCGCTCCTTCAATGATCACTGGCACCGTGATTACGGATTCAGGATCAGGGTGAGGACGGGCATAAACTCCGGCACTGTAACAGCGGGCAACATGGGGTCGGAAAAGAAATTCCAGTACACCATGATTGGCGATGCTGTGAACCTTGCCAAGCGTTTTGAGCCGGCCAACAAGATCTATGGCACTGAGATCATCCTGGGTTCAGAAACGTACCGGATGGTTAGGGAACAGATGGTCTGCAGACCGCTTGGCAAGATCAGGGCGAAAGGCAAGACCGGCATTGTGCTGATTTATGAACTGGCCGGCAGGGTAGGGGAGGTGTCGGATCGGGATCTTGAACTGCACAGCCTGTTCGGTGAGGCACTCGAAAGCTTCTATGGAAGAGAGTGGAATCTCTGCATTGAATACCTGAAGAAGATCGAGGCGATTGCCGACGATTATCCCGCCAGACATCTGCAGGCACTTGCGCTCGAATACAGGGATAATCCACCTGCTCCTAGCTGGCAGGGCGAAGTTGACCAGAAAGATAAGGGGTAGCCCGCCACATGCTGCGAATAACGTTGCAGTTAGGCGGTTGAGGCATGGATGGGAAGTTCGGGATCCGATTATGCCGGTGATGCTTCCGGATCCGGTGCCTTTGCCAGGTAGACGGAAAAGGTTGTGCCTTCACCGGGAACGGAACTTACAGTTATTTCGCCCTTGTGGTCCCTTACGATGCCTCGCGATATTGAGAGGCCAAGCCCTGTTCCTTCCCCTTTTTTCTTTGTTGTGAAGAAGGATTGGAAAATGTCACCGACCATATCTTCGGGTATCCCGACGCCACTGTCGGTGATGTCACACCGGACATACTCGCTGTTGTCATAATCCACTTCGCTGACAGCCACCTTGAGTTCCCGCTTTTCACAATCGTTCATGGCGTCACAGGCATTACTGATAAGGTTGACAAAAACCTGCTCAAGATGGTTCGGGCATCCGAGTGTGAAAAAGCGACCAGAAGGAACATTGCTTTCCGGTACAATGCCGACGGTCCGGACTTTGTTCTGTGTTATAAAGAGTGCATCGGATATGGCCGTATGCAGGTCGAGGCGCTCATGTTTCTCGGCTATGCCGCGAGAGAAATTTCGCAAATGGTCTGCAAGCTTCTGGATGGATTTTGATGCCCGCTGCACATCTTTGGAGAATGCTCCAATA
>JAUXFM010000027.1 GCA_030622955.1 Lentisphaerales bacterium | reverse complement strand
GGACAGAGGACAGAGGACAGAGGACAGAGGACAGAGGACAGAGGACAGAGGACAGAGGACAGATGACAGATGACAGATGACAGATGACAGATGACAGAGGCAGCCGAAGAAACAAGGAGACTCGGAAGTATGAAGAAATATGTATGTAATCTGTGTGGATATGTGTATGACCCTGAAGCAGGTGATCCGGAAAGCAATGTAGCTACAGGAACGGCTTTCAACGATTTGCCCGAGGATTGGGTCTGCCCGGATTGCGGAGCTTCGAAAGAAGAATTCAGCGTGCAGGAATAGTATTGACTGGTGTAGGAGTTTGCCGTGACCAGGACGAAAGCCAGAGAAACGCGTATTAAGGGATTGGCTCTCAGTGAGGGAATTGCCATTGCACGAGTTTGTCTGTTCAACGAGAACAGGCACAGCAATCTCCCTGTCTATCGAATTTCGAGCGAAGAGGTTGAGCGGGAGCTACTGCGATTCAGAACGGCAGTTGAAGTAGCATCCGAACGTCTTGACGAGGTGCGCCGCAGGACCGTGGAAACCATTGGTGATGCCGAGGCGGGGATATTTGTTGCCCAGGGCATGATTATTCGTGACGAGAAACTGGGTGAAGAAGTAGCCGATCATATCGCCAGGCTTGGCTCGAATGCTGAAGTTGCTGTGTCAACGGTGATGGATACGTATGAAGCGCGAATACTCAGTATTGACGATGAGTATATCAAGGAGCGAGCGACAGATTTCGGCGAGGTAAGACGGCGGCTGCTTGATGTGATGCGGGATATGAGCCCCTCGCTGGCCTGTGCCCAGGATGAGCAGTGCCAGATGGGTAAGAATCGCATAGTGGTGGCCGAAGAGCTGACTCCCACGCTCACCATGTTTCTGGATACGCAGAATACTATGGGTTTCGTCACAGAGCGTGGCGGGGTCAATTCGCACGCTGCGATCCTTGCCAGGGCTTTGGGCATTCCGGCGATCAGTGGGGTGAAGGGGGTACGTAGCCAGATAAGCTGTGGCACCGAGGTGATGATCGACGGGTTTGCAGGTGAGGTGATCATAAGGCCGGAGGAAGCTACGGTTGAGCAGGTCAGGGCGAAGCACAAGCAGGGTTTGCGTATTCCCCAGCCTGTGGAGCCCGTTGATGGTCTGAAGGTCATGGCCAATATCAGTGTGTCGGGCGATGTCGGTGCAGCCACTGAAATGATGGCGGAAGGGATTGGCCTGTACAGGACTGAGTTCGAGTTCATTTCTGCTGGCCGTTATCTTACCGATGACGAGCAGGCGGAGCGATACGCAGAGGTCGTGAACGTGATGAACGGTGCGCCCGTTTCGTTCCGCTTATTCGACGTGGGCGGGGATAAGCCGGTGCCATTTCTCCATATACCGAAGGAGGCCAACCCGTACCTGGGTTGGCGCGGCGGGCGTCTGCTCCTTGGCAACAAGGACATCCTGGCCGGTCAGTCCCGAGCGCTGGCGCGTGTTTCAAAGCTCGGGCCCATTAACGTACTGTACCCGATGATAGTGGATTTGGAGCAGTTCCAGGCTTTACGCGAGGTCTTCGATGAAGCCACACAAGCCATTGACAAGGGAGAGATCAGGCACGGGGTCATGTTCGAGGTACCCTCTGCCTGTCTGGACGTGGATCGCATCATGCAGGTTGCTGATTTTGGCAGCATAGGGACCAACGATTTGATACAGTACCTTTTCGCAGTTGACCGGAATAATGATCTGGTTGCTCATGATTATGATCCTGAGCGGCCGGTGCTCTGGTCATTGCTCGAGAAGATTGCGAAGGCGGCCGCCGATGCGGGCAAGCCCTTGTCGATCTGCGGTGAGCTGGCGGGTGAGCCGAAATTCATCAGGCGATTGCTTGAGATGGGAATCGGTTCGGTAAGTGTCAGCCCACGCCTCATCCCGGGCGTGAGATTGATGTTGCAGAGAATAGCAGAGGAATCAGTTAAATAGATGAGGAGTAGAAGAATGGCAAGTTTAGAAGGAACACAAACAGAGAAGAACGTGCTCACAGCATTTGCAGGTGAATCGCAGGCGCGTAATCGCTACACCTATTTCGCGAGCAAGGCACGCAAAGAGGGTTACGTCCAGATCTCGGAGATATTTGACGAAACGGCTAACCATGAGAAAGAACACGCAAAACGCTTCTTCAAGTTTCTCGAAGGCGGCGTGACGGAGATCACGGGGACCTTCCCGGCGGGCGTTATTGGCAGTACTCTTGAGAACCTGAAGGCGGCGGCAGGTGGCGAGAAAGAGGAATGGAGCGAAATTTATCCATCCTTTGCGAAGGTTGCACATGATGAAGGATTCGATGAGATTGCAGGTGCATTCAAGGCGATTTCGGTGGCCGAGAAGCAGCACGAGAAGCGCTATCGTGATCTGGCCACCAATATCGAGAAGGATACCGTTTTCAAGAAAGAGGGTCCCACAACATGGCGTTGCAGGAACTGTGGCTACCTGCACAGCGGCACGTCCGCACCGAACGAGTGTCCGGCATGCCAGCATCCTCAAGCACATTTTGAAGTATTAGGAGAGAACTGGTAACAGGCAGGAGTATGAAATGACAAAGAAGCTTGAAATCTACAAGTGCAAAGCATGTGGGAACATTGTCGAGATGGTTCATGGCGGAGCAGGTGAACTCGTTTGCTGCAATGTGCCAATGGAACTGCTCGATGAGAAGACTGCAGATGCCGTCACGGAGAAGCATGTGCCAGTGGTCGAGAAGATCGATTCCGGCTACAAGGTTGTCGTAGGCAGCACCAGACATCCGATGGAGGAAGATCACTTCATCGAGTGGATCGAACTGATCGCGGGCGAGAAGACCGTGCGACAGTTTCTACAGCCGGGCGGTGAGCCGGAAACTGTGTTCGGCGGTGTTGAGGGCGGATCGGTGACGGTTCGTGAACATTGCAACAAACATGGTCTCTGGAAAGCTTAGATCAGGGAGGAGCTGTGATATGGGTGTAGTATTCAATGCTAATGAAGTGTTTTCGATGGCAGAGAAGATAGAGCGTAACGGTGCGAAATTCTACAGGAAGGCGGCTGACAACAATCCGGACTCGAAGGATCTGCTGCTGGATCTGGCATCGAAGGAAGATGAACACCTGGCTACCTTCTCCGAAATGCATGAGAGCATTGCCGGGAAGCCATCAGAATCGAACGTGTTCGATCCTGATGGCGAGGCACAAATGTACCTGGACAAGATTGCTGACGGGCATGTGTTCGACACTCAGAAGGATCCGTCGGATCTTCTTCAGGGCTCCGAATCGCTTTCCGATATACTGCGGCTGGCGATCGGGCTCGAGAAAGACTCGATCGTGTTCTACGTTGGATTGAGAGAACTGGTGCCGGCGTCGCTCGGCAGAGACAAGGTGGACGTCATCATCAAAGAAGAGATGACACACATCGTTACCTTGAGCAGTGCGCTGTCGGCAGTATCCTAGGGATTCTGCCGCCTGCAGTTTTGGAGGTGTCTGATGGGCCCGTGCAAGTTGGTTTGCAGTACCGATGAGGTATTCGAAGTTGCGGAGCAGATAGAACGTAACGGGATTGAGTTCTACAAGCATGCTGCGACGATCGTGTCAGACAACGAGACAGGTGACGTCTTGCTTGGCCTTGCCCGGGATGAGGGCGCACATGAAGAGACTTTTGCTGATCTCAGGGCCAGGCTTGTTGAATGGTCTGTCAGCCTTGCATCTATTGATGCGGAGGGGGTCATTGGCGGATACCTGCGTGCAATGGCCGATGGCATGGTGTTCGAGTCGCTGAAGAGTGAGATCTTTACTGTCAGAGAGAATTCATCTCCTGTTGATATACTGAAACTCGCGATCCAGCATGAAAAGGATACGATCGTTCTGTATACCGGTATTCGTGATGATATGAATGATGGGCCTGGCAGGGAGAAAGTTGAAACGATAATCCGTGAGGAGCGAAAGCATCTCGATATGCTTATCGGACGTCTCCTGGCAGTCGGTGGGTAGCAATAGTCCCGGCTGGATGTAGCCGGGGAGAGGAGGGCACCATGAACAGGATACTCCATACTCTTCTGGTCCTGATCGTTGTGGGCGGGCCTGTAGCAGCGCAGGACGACCCCTTTGCTGTTTCTGTTGAACTCGACAGCAAGGCCCAAGACGGGTCCTCGCTGGTTGTCTCATTCAAGCTTGAGAAGAAGCATTACCTCTATGCAGACATGACATCGGTATCGGTCGAGCCGCCGGCAAGACTGGTGCCGGTCAAGGTGCCTAAACCCGAGCAGAAGTTCGACAAGTTCACTGAGTCAGCTCGTGGTGTATACACGAGTGATTTCCTAATGGCCTTTCGTGTTGAGCAGGCCGGCACCGAGCCGGTCAAAGTGAAGGTCGAATACCAGGGCTGCAGTGACGAGTTGTGTTTCCTCCCCTCAGAGGAGCTGTTCACGCTTTCCACCGCCGGCGAAGCCATGGCTCCGGAAGCATGGCAGCCAGCGGTGGATGATACAGTAAGCGAATGGCGCGAACTGGCAGATGCGTTCACAGTGGTGGGCAGGGATGCCGGTTATCTCAACACAAAGAGCTTTCTTTGCTTCCTGGATCTTGCTGAAGGAGCGGACAAGGATCAGCCCTGCTGGACATCGAACAGGTTACAGGAACGAAGCGCCTGGTTATGGGTTCTGATGATCCTGATTGGTGGGCTTCTGCTAAATCTGACGCCTTGCATCTTGCCAATGATCCCGATCAATATCGCCATCATAGGTGCAGGTGCACAGGGCGGATCGAGGCGACGCGGGTTCGCGTTAGGCGGCACATATGGGGCGGCGATAGCCTTGACCTATGGAGCGCTGGGCCTCGTTGTGGTCCTGACGGAGGCCAAGTTCGGCGCGTTGAATTCAACACCATGGTTCAATGCGGCGATAGCCATGGTATTCGTGGTGCTGGCGCTTGCGATGTTTGGTGTCATTACTATTGACCTGTCACGGTTCCAGAGCAAGGTGCAGGTCGGGCAACAGCATAAGGGGCATTATTGGGTTGCACTGTTCATGGGTACGATCGCGGCTTTGCTGGCAGGTGCCTGTGTGGCTCCTGTTGTCCTCGTGGCGCTCACGCTCGCGACAGATCTTTACGTAGCGGGCAACGGCATCGGCTTGTTACTTCCGTTTGTATTGGGTGTTGGCATGGGGCTGCCCTGGCCGTTTGCAGGAGCGGGCCTTTCATTCCTGCCGAAACCAGGCAAATGGATGGAGTGGGTGAAGTACGCGTTTGGAGTTCTCATCCTGGGTTTTGCAATCTATTACGGATATCAGACTTATCAAGTGTTTGGTGCCCCCAGAATTGAGGAACAGGATGGGTGGTTCACATCTCTGCCGGAAGCGTTGGCCGCAGCGGACAAAGAGCAGAAGCCGTTGTTCATAGATTTCTCGGCGAGCTGGTGCAAGAACTGCAAGGCGATGGAAAGAACGACGCTCAAGGAACTTGAAGTTGTCAATAGGTTGGATTCTTATGTGAAACTCAAGTTCCATGCGGAGAAGCCGAACGAATCGGCCACAAAGGAGGTGCTTGACTACTTTGATTCTGTCGGGCTCCCCACGTTTGTGGTCATGTGGCCCGAGGGGCTTGAAGGGATAGAGGAATGACAGGCTCGGATGACAGACTTAGTATTGTAGTGGTCGGCGCATCAGGTGATCTCGCCAGCAAGAAGGTTATACCCGCCCTGTTCGCCCTTTACTGTCGCAGCCTGCTCCCGGAATCCTTTCAAGTGTTCGGGTATGCCAGGAGCAAGTTGACCGATGACGAATTCAGAAAGAAGATCACAGAGCATCTTACTTGTCGTTACGTGCCGAACGAATCGTGCGATGAGAAGATGGCGGAATTCCTGGCTAGGTGTGTTTACGTGGCTGGCGACTACGATTCCGCAGAATCTCTTCGGTCGTTGAGTGGATCAATAGAGAAGTGGGAAGGTGGCGGCCGATCCAACAGGATGTTTTACATGGCGATACCTGCATTCCTTCTCGAAGGTGTGACAAAATCGCTGGGGCAGGTCGGCCTGAACGGTTCCGGGGTCGATATGCAGTGGACTCGAGCGGTGATAGAGAAGCCGTTCGGGAAGGATCGTGAGTCGTCTGACATGTTGGCTGCACAGATGGCCGAAGTATTCGACGAGGATCAGATCTATAGGATCGATCACTATCTCGGAAAGGAAGTGATCCAGAATCTAATGGTATTGCGCTTCGCGAACCTGGTGTTCGAGCCAATCTGGAATCGCGAGTATATCAAGAAGGTCCAGATCTGCTGGAGTGAGAAGCTTGGTGTTGAAGGGCGCGGCGGCTATTTTGACAGCTATGGAATCATCAGGGATGTTATGCAGAACCATCTTCTGCAAATGCTGGCAATGGTCGCCATGGAACCCCCTATCACGCAGGACGCAAAAGATATACGAGACGAGAAGATGAAGGTGTTGCGTACGATTGAGCCGGTCACGTTGGACGATATTGTGTTGGGCCAGTACCGGGCAACGGAACGCGAGGGGTTCAGGCATCCGTCTTACGTGGATGAGGAGACCGTACCCGGCGATTCCATTACGCCAACCTATGCTGCAGTGTCATTAAGGCTGCAGAATAGGCGATGGGAGGGAGTTCCGTTCGTGATGAGTGCGGGGAAAGGGCTTGGTATGCACCTGACCCAGATTCGGATACAATTCAATAACGTACCGGGTAATATCTTTTGCAGGGATGGGGGTTGCCTGGAACCCAACCATCTTGTCATACGCGTTCAGCCGGACGAGGCGATCTTCCTGGAGATCATGAATAAGATGCCTGGCCTTGAGATGAAGGTGAAGAATACGCACCTGGATCTGCGTTATGCTTCGGTTTTCGATGAGGACATACCTGATGCTTATGAATCGCTGTTGCTTGATGTTATAGGTGGCAACAAGGGGCTCTTCATCAGGTCTGACGAGCTTGAATCCGCGTGGGATGTGTTCACTCCCGTTCTGCATGAAATAGATAGCGGTAAAGTGAGGCCTGAGCCTTACGAGTTCGGGAGTATGGGGCCACAACGGGCACAGGACCTGGCCAAATCATGTGGCTGGATTGGTGAATAGAGGTCTGGTTGTATCATGGCTGAATGGATTAAACTCAGGCAGTTTTCAACAGGTGAGGAGTTCGAAGAGGAGTCGGTGCGTCTTCTTGCCGCTGCCATGTGCGAAAGCTCTGAGGATGGCCATGCAGTAATGTTGACCGGTGGTGGGACGCCATTGCCAATCTATAACAGGATCGCAGCAGATCCTTTTACTATTACCAACAATCTTTATGTTCTTTTCAGTGATGATCGACTGGTGCCCATCGATTCGGTCGATAGCAATATCGGCAATGCGGGCAAGATGCTCAAAGCCCTTGGGCTTGCCGGTGATCATGTCCTGAAGGTAAGAGGAGAGTTGCCGTTGGCTGAAGCGGCCTCACGCTATGATCGTGACATCCAGGCTTTGCTGGGCAGTGGTGTCAGGCTCAGGCTGGGAATCCTGGGACTGGGCGTTGATGGGCATGTCGCATCGATGTTCTCTCCCGACGATGTTGAGAGGGGAATGGGTGTGCGGGCGATTGCTGTTGAGCGGGAAAGCGGCCTTGACCGCGTGTCGGTGACGTGCGATGTATTAGCGAAAGTTGAACGTATAGTGTTTCTTGTTTCAGGGAATGACAAAGTTGAGATCGCCAGGCAACTGGTCGAGTCGCCGGCTTCGATGCCTGCGGGATTGGCCCTGACGGGACATCCTGACGTTGAATTGTGGTACAGCCAGGAGAATTATTCTTAAGAGGAGATGAAATGAGCGAGAACGTATGCAAAGGGGATCACAAGGGGCACCTCTGTGTGTTGGTGAGTGAAGAGAAGCTGGAAGAGGTCAAAGAACTTATCCGGGAGCCGAAATATATCTGTTTCAATTGCGGACGTGCCGCGAAGGCTGCTGAGAACCTGTGCAACCCCATGCCACTGGAAGAATAGCCAAGCCTTGGGCTGGCTATCCATTTTCTGCAATGGGACGAATGGGGCCTATGCGACAAAAACAGGACTGTTCTTGTTTTCTTTTTGCATTTCTCACGTGAAGCACGTGAGAAATGCAGTCAAGGACTTGCTTTGCGTATCTCAGCAAAGGTAACATGGGCCTGTGAATGATGGAAAAACAGGCCGATCTGAAAGAAAAGAGGTCCGGCACAACCTACTGAGAATGCTGGAATACGTTCGCCCGTACTGGTTCTATTACGTTTGTGCCCTGATCACTGGTGCCTTCAAATTCGCTTCACCGCTGATAATATGGTGGATTCTCGGCACTGCTATTGACGTTTTTCACCAGTGTCAGGCGGGATTGTTGGAGCCTGAAGCAGCCTGGGATCAGATACTCAGGCTAGCTACGATCGGTGGCTGCATAGCGATAATCAACCCTGTCCCTTCCTATATACGGCGCATTGTCAGTACGAAAGCTATTGTGCATGTCATCCGCGACGTGAGATGCGATCTTTTCTCGCACGTACAGAAGCTTTCACATTCGTTTTTTGACAAGAATCGCTCTGGCTCGCTGACAAGTCGGATCATGAGTGACGTGCAGTCGGTACAGCCATTTCTGGATCAAACCATTGTTCAGATTCCGCTGAATGTCGTTACGATTGTCGGGGTACTGATCTACTTCTTTAGAGAGAGCGTTACGCTCGGGGTGATCTCGGTTTGTCTGATACCATTGCAGGCAGTTGTGTTCAGGCTTATCGGGCGACGTGTTAAACGCTTGTCCAGAGCGCTACGTGAGCGCATGGCGTGGATGTCCGGCAATACCCAGGAGAAGCTTGCCGCTACGACGGAGGTGAAGACGTTTACGCAGGAAGATGAAGAAATAGGCCGCTTCATGGATGATTCCGGGGTTCTCATAGATATGGGAATGAAGAGGGCTCATCTTGGCGCGATCACCGAGACTTGTATTTCGACAATCGGCTTTCTTGCGCCCTTGCTGGTGATAGTACTCGGCGGCAGGATTGCCTTGTTTCATCCCGAGGAGATGTCACCCGGGCTGGTGGTGACGTTCGTTTTGATGCAGAAGGAGCTCTATTCTCCCTTCCAATCGTTGAGTCGCGCTCAAATAACGATAGCCAACGCACTTGGTGCGACGGACAGGATATTTGAGATATTCGACACCGAACCTGAGATTGCAGATAAACACTGTGCAAAGAAAGCGCCCAGGTTCCGTGGCGAGATAGTGTTCGACAAGGTGGAGTTCACTTATCCTCTCGCTGGCGGCAACAAGATCCTGAACGCTGTCGACTTGTTTGTGCCGGAACGGACAACTCTTGCGCTGGTCGGTCCTTCGGGTGGCGGGAAGAGCACGATGGCGCGACTGATCAACAGGTTCTACGACGTCGAGGCCGGTCGGATAATGATCGATGGGAACGACATTCGCGATTACACGGTACATTCGCTACGTTACCAGATCGGCCTCGTTCCGCAGGATCCGATGTTGTTCTCTGGTACGGTGGAGGAGAACATACTCTATGGCAACCCAAGAGCTACGGCCGAGGAGGTGCGGCATGCAGCGCGTAATGCATTTGCCTATGATTTCATTGAAGGATTGCAAGACGGGTTTGACACAATTGTGGGCGAACGGGGTGTTATTCTTTCGGGCGGGCAGCGCCAGAGGATAGCTATTGCCCGGGCCTTCTTAAAGAATCCAGCAATCCTTATCCTTGATGAGGCCACGAGTGCTCTGGATTCGGAGAGTGAAGCTTACATCCATGTTGCGCTCAAGGAGCTGATGAAGAGCAGGACCTCTGTCGTTATCGCCCACAGGCTATCCACGGTCATACATGCGCACCAGATAGCTGTGATTGAAGACGGCAGTGTTGTTGATACGGGCAAGCACGATGAATTGTATGCGCGCGGTGGATTGTATACGACGTTATGTCAAAAACAGTTTGTTGATGGTTCCGTCAAGCAGGAAGATGCTGAAGGAGCATCAGGCCGGATCGACTGGGTTGCGGCATCGTAATTATGGGGTGTAAAGAATGAAGGCTAAGATCGATTTAAGAAATATGAGGATAGCGTTATTGGGCCTGCTGCTTCTGGTCGCCACAGGGAATATGGCCGTCTGTGCCGAGGACAAGAAGGCGGAGGCGAAAGACACCAATGCCGTTCTGCCGGAATTGTGGTTTCCTGTTGGCGAAGAGCTTTACTACAAGATCTACTGGGGCTTCATGCCCGTCGGCATGACGAAGGTGACCACTGAAATGGTTCAATCCAATGGTGTGGATCTGGTCTACATTAAATATAGGACACGCTCAAACAAGGTGATCGCAAAGATCTATCCGGTCGATGACCTGATCGAGGCCCTTATTGAACCCAACACCTTCAGACCGGTTAAGTTTGTCAAGAACCTGAAGGAGGGGCGCCACAGGAATCACGAGGTGACCACTTTCGACTATGAGCAGAAGATAGCGAAGTGGAAGTCGCTGACGAAGAACAAGGAGTCCGAGTACGCGATCGAAGATGATACCAGGGACCTGGTGACGTTCATGTACTTCATGCGCGCCAAGGAGTTCGAGATAGGCAAGGAAGAAGAATTCAAGGTCATGGCGGATGAGAAGATCTATGAGTTGTTCGTCAAGGCCGAGAAGAAAGAGAAGGTTGTTTTAGACCTGTTCGGCGAGGTCGACAGCATCAAGCTTGTACCCGAAGCCAAGTTTGAAGGTCTGTTTGTGAGGAAGGGCAAGATGTCTGTCTGGGTCTCGGATGATGATAGACGTTTATGTACCAAGATGGAGGCCGAGATCCCGGTTGCGAATATCAAGGTCCTGCTTTGCGAGGTGTACGGGCCGGGCGAGGATTCCTGGGTTAAGCTCACTAAGGAGAAGGGCGGCGGCGCCGATCGTTCTAGTGATTCGGAGATAGAGGAGGCAATGAAGAAGGTCGAGAAGAGGAAGAAGAAAGCCGCAGAGGGCACGGTTTACTCGGATGATTAATGGCCACATTCCGTCAGAATGCGGCAAAGGGCTGAGGGTGGATCCGCCGTCGCCAAGGTTATGGCGGGACAAGAACCTGAGACCTGAGTACTAGGAATTAATGAAGAAGGTACAGCGCAATTACGTGATCATGTTGGTGATCGGTGTTCTCCTGGCGCTTGGCCCCTTGTGGGGTGTCATTGGATCGGTCATTGGCATGACTCGCGCATTCACCACAATGGGCCAATCGAGCAGCACAGAAGTTGGCATACTCGCCAATGACATCAGCTTTGCCTTGTATTGCACCATGGCGGGCTACTTAATGTGCCCGATTGGCCTGATCCTCATTGCCTTCTGCGCATTCAAGCTATACAAACTCAAGATGGGTGATGAATGGTAAGGGCAGAAGGGTGTGGGTGTTATTGAAAATCAGTATTCTGATCGCGAGCATGATTATCTGTAGCACCGTATTTGCAGAGACGAAGGTGGTAGCGCATCGTGGCGCATCGCATGATGCGCCGGAGAACACCCTCGCGGCTTTTGAGCTGGCCTGGGAGCAGGGCGCCGACGCCATCGAATGTGATGTATGGATGACGCAGGACTCTGAACTTGTGTGCATTCATGACCGTATGACGAAGCGGACGGCAGGGACGCAACTCGATGTTACGAAGTCTACGCTTACAGCGATACGCAAACTCGATGTCGGCCGATGGAAGGGCAAGAAGTGGGTGGGCCAGCGGATACCAGCACTGAAAGAAGTGATGGCCACCGTGCCGCAAGGAAAGAAAATCTTCGTTGAAATCAAGGGCGGCCCGGAGATCGTTCCGTTGCTGAGATCACTCGTAAAACGTGTGAAGATGTCAGAGGACAGTATTGTGATCATATCTTTCGACAAGGACGTCGTGAGCAAAGCGAAGAAATCGATGCCCGGCATAAAAACTCTTCTGCTTGTAGATTATGAGCGCAGTATCGTTTCTCAATCCTGGAAACCGTCGCCCGAAAGTGTTGTGAAAACTGTGCGGGAGATCAAGGCTGATGGTGTGGATATACATGCGCTTGAGCGGATGGATGCGGAGTTCATCAAGAAATTGCGAGCTGCCGGCGAGGTGCATGCCTGGACGATCAACGATTTGCGTCTGGCTACGCGCTTATGGGAGTTTCGGATCGATTCCATAACGACCGACAAGCCAAAGGTTGTGAAGGGCCTCGTGGATTCACTTGTGCGTAGCAAGCAGGCGAAGAAGGATGAGAAGAGAGGAAAGAAATGAGTGAATGCTATGAGGTAGAGGGCTGGCAGGATTACAAGATGGATTATGACCGGCCTCATGAAGAGCTGGAGCCAATCGTGAAAGAGGTCGAGGTGGTCGGTGCGGGCCTGAAGATCCTTGAGAGTAGGGGCATTTTGCCGCATACCAGCTACGATGCGGACAAGATGTTGGCACATAGACAGATGGTGCGTGACGAGTTTGAAATTCCCTGGACTGCGATTACGCCACGGATGCAGCGGCTTCTTTATGCCATCAGTGCGATTGTCCAGCCAAGGATAGCGGTTGCCGCGGGCATATTCTGTGGCAATACGTTCGTCTCCTGCGTTGCCGGCGGCGTCGGTGAAGGAGCCTGTTACGATCCTGACCGGCTGATAGGCGTGGAGATTGAGCGCAAAAGCGCGGAGCTGGCCCGGAAGAACCTGACGAAGATCGATAAGAACAAGGTGGTAGAGATCAAATGTGAAGATGCGATTGATACTGCTGCGAATTTCGAGGGCCAGATAGAATTGCTTTACCTGGATGCAGATGGCGGGCCTGACAAGGGGAAGGGCATCTACCTTGATATTCTCAAAGCCGCTTACGACAAACTTCCGACGGGAGCCGTGGTATTGGCCCATAACAGTGTCAACTGTGCCGATCGATTGAAGTCGTACCTGGCTTTTGTCAGGGACCAGTCACACATGCGCGCCAGCATGAACATGATCATTGATCCTGAAGGGCTCGAGGTGTCGGTTAAATGAAGATGGTCGATATGAAGATCGATTACCTGGCAGATCATGTTGAGCATGTGCCGGTGTTGGCAAAATGGTTTCATGATGAATGGAGCTACTTGTCGCCTAGCTATGAGCTTTTGGATCGGACCGAACGCTTGAGGGGGAGGGCGAATCGGGAGGGGATCCCCGTTGCTTTTGTGGCCGTAAGTGATGCTGTTCCTGTCGGATCAGCCAGTCTTATAGAGTGCGACATGGATACTCATTCCCACCTGATGCCCTGGATGTCGAGCGTGTATGTTGACCGGTCGGCCAGGAAGCGTGGCTTGGGCACTGCGCTTGTAGCGCGAGTAGTTGAGGAGGCGAGGCAGCAAGGCGTTGACAGGCTTTACCTTTGGACCGCCAAAGAAGAACAATGGTATGCGGGGATGGGTTGGCAGGTATTTGAGAGAACAAGTTACAGGTGCGAAACAGCCATTATAATGGCAATAGATTTGTAGTATGCTGAAGAAAGCAGGTGCAGAAGTGCCGCTACGGTATGAGCTTTCGGCCCCGGAAGTTGTCGCCCCCTACGGCTTTCAGGAATCTGCGCCTGACAAGATCTTCGATTCTGCGCTGTTCAGTCTTGGTCCATTTCTTCATGGGGATCTGTCCGCCAGCTAGCGCATAGTGCCCGCCACCAGTACCGTTCCTTCCGACAACTTTGCGGGCGACCCGGCCGGCATTCGCTCCCTGGATCGAAGTTCTTAGTGATATAAGTGCCTTATTCGCATGAAATCCAAGACAGATGCCCCAGGTACTGCTCTTGTTGCGGAGCAAGAGATCGGCCACTTCACCGATCATGTCGGGGTTGTCGATCTCGCCGAGACAGGTGACAATGCAGAAGCCGTAGGTTCTTGCATTGTCCAGCGCGACTGCAAACATGCGAAAGTATTCTGCGGGGACCTGGCCTCGTTGGATCCTGCTCAATGTGCGGGTATTGGCGATTGGGTATAATTGAGTGAGTGCGGTCACATCTGCATTGATCGATTCCTCCCCCAGATCGTGTGTGTCCGAGCGGATGCCGTAGACGAGGGCTGTAGCTAGAGCGGTTTCCGGGATGATATCCGCAGCCGCCAGGTATTCGTAGAGTATTGTTGAGTTGGATCCGTAATCCTTTCGGATGTCGGTGAAGGAGACCTTCCTCGTAGCGGTCGTAATCGGGTGATGGTCTATTACTATATCCGGCAGGTGTTCGGAAGATAAGGAATTGTTTCCTGTCAGCGGCTGTGTATCTACCATGGCGATCAGGTCGAACTTGCCGGGATCAATTGTGTCGAGCTGATGCAGATTAAGATCGAGGTACTCTACAAGAGCGCGGTTCTCGGCCCTGCCGACAATCCCACCGTTTCCGATGAAACATTGGATATCTGCTATTTCGTTCGCCAGTTCACGGAGGGATGCTGCTGAAGCAATGGCATCGGGATCAGGATAATCCTGCATGACAATCAGCATGCGCTCCTTACCCTGCATGACTTTGGCGAGTTGCTCTAGCTTGCGGGCCGTTTTGGATATCCTGCTCACTATATTATTGTTCCGGCCAAGAGTTTAGTGATGTGTGCAGACTTCATGCTGGTGCAGGTAGTGCGAAACAAGAAATGCGAGACCGCCACCCAGGATGAGAAAGAATGCGTTGACCCATCCCTTTTTTGTATGAGTTTCCGGCACAAGATCGCAGGCTCCCACATAAATGAACGAGCCGGCGGCTAATGCCAGGACTGCTCCCAGAACGGCTTCTGACCGGCCCGGGAAGATGAACCTGCTGATGATTGCACCCAGTGGCGTGGCTAGGCCTACAGCGATGGACAGGATCATTGCAGACCGCCGCTTAATGCTTCCGAGCAGCAGCGCAAAGGTTGTAGCTCCCTCAGGTAGCTCATGAATAACAACGCTCATTGTTGCTGCGATGCCGAGACTGTGGCTGGCTTCGAATCCCACCCCTATAACGAAGCCATCGATCAGAGAATGCAGGAAGAGCCCGACGAAAACAGTCCAGGCCCGTGAGGCATTTGCATGGGCATGTTGATGCTCGCCGTGAAAATGAATTTCTGCACCGGAATGAAATACCATAATATTTTCGACAATGTAGAGGGCAAGAAAGCCGATGAAGACATAAAGCATTGCATTCTTGTAAAGCGCCATTGCTTCCGGAAGAAGTCCGAAAAAAGCGACGCCAAGAATTGTGCCTGCGGCGAGAGAATTAACAAAATGGGAATGCTTGACGGTCCACTTGTGCCATCGCATCACCAGTGCGATGCCTACGAGGCTCGCGGCTCCCGCAATGAATCCTGATACAATTGATCCCATTTCTAGAACCCCGATCCGATCTCTGTGGCTTCGGCAATTGCCGCTTCACGACAAGCGGCGGCCGCATCTGGGCCAGCTGCAAGTGTAGGTTCAATGACGATAGAGCTAATACTCGTAAATCCCATGAAGCCCAGGATCTGTGCCATGTAAGGTTCCTGTTTGTCAAAACCTGGCGCACCCGTGCCTTTGCCGTATGCGCCACCGCGCGAGTATACGACAGCTGCAGGGCGGTTCAGGACCAATCCCTTGTAACCCTCTTCGGGGGAGAAAGAGAATGTGTAGCCGGGTTGAATGATGACATCGAGATATTGTTTTAGTCGGTAAGGTATGCTGAAATTCCACATAGGAATGGAAAAGAGGTACTTGTCGGCAGACCTGAACTGTTCGATGATTGCTTCTATGGCCTGCCAGGCGAGTTGCTCCTCCCCGGAATGATCTTTGCCATGCAGGATTGCGTATTTCGCCTGTACTGCGAGGCCGTCAAAAGCGGGGAGATCCATGTCGAACAGATTAACGGGCACGATCTCGTCGGACGGATTAGCCTTCTTGTAGGCCTCAATGAAGGCGGCCGCTATGGCGCGTGAATGAGATCGATCTTTGCGTGGAGATGCCTGGATATGGAGGAGTTTGCTCACTGTCACCCTTTCCTGACCTGTGAGGTTCTGCAGTCAATTGGGCGCGCAGCTTGAAAAACCGGAACCCCGCCCTTGCGAGGCGGGGTTCCGATAATGATCACTACTCAATTTTGATTGCGTCCACAGGGCAACCTTCGGTGGCTTCCTTGCACTTTTCTTCAGCTTCCGCCGGGACTGGATCGGCGCATACGGTGGCCACATCGTCTCCAAGTTCGAAAACTTCAGGGCAGGCATCAACGCACAGCCCGCAGCCTGTGCAAGTGTCGTTATCAACGATAGCCTTCATGTATTCTTCTCCTCTTCGTTACGCTCAGGGCTCATCCGCCCTATCTTCGTTCACCCCATTCTCGCCGACCGGCTGTCGGGGCCAATATTGAGATGAGATCATAGATTCTTGTTGCAGCGTAATCAACGAAAAAAGATGGGCCATGGCCCAAAGTGGCTGGCTTTTGGGAAGAAAAAGGACTCCCTGTTTGCTATCTGGCATTCCTGCCGTACTGAAGTGATCAATAAGCTTGTGCTCTGCATCGAGAAACTCGGGCGAGGGCGATGGTACATCGCAGCCCAGGGGTAACGGGGTCAGATTTCTGGCAAGAGGACTCCTGCAAGCTTCAGATGAAGCCCAGAGAGGCATGAGAGTGAGAGAAATGGTGCACATATGCCCTCATGTTCCACCGCCATCGTGTAGTGTAATATTATGTATCTGTGCCGAAACCGCAGCTACAGAAGGCTGAAAGCAGGTGCGAAAACTCATCGTTTATGGATGGATGTTGCTGCTTTTAGATGGATTGAAGGCGGAATCACGAGCCGTAGGCGCGTTGTGCCCGTGAAATGAGCTGTGCTACGCCAATGAAGATCAATCGACCAGAACTCATTCTCAAACATGGACTTCCGACGCAGGGATAATCCGATACATGCTCTGTTCGTTGTTGCCGGTGACAACGCGGACATAGCCGGCGAGCATATGGTCGACATCGTCGTTGCCTGTATCGACCAGGAGGGGTTCGCCCTCAAAACTAATCAGCTTCTCTTTACTGGCCACGACAGTAATATTATCTTTGCCCACTTCATTGATCACTGCAGCGCTGATCTGTTGGTTGCCTCGGCCGAACAGATAGCCCTGTCCGCCGATAGCCGTGACAACGATTGACGCTTTATGTCCTGTGATTGTTTCGAGAATGCGCTGCTCATTGACATCGGCGGCAACCAGTTTGCTGTTCTTTACAATGTCGACACCTATAAGCGTGGATGACAGGTCCATGGCAGCCATGACTGACCTGGTTGTTGTGCCGGGCCCAACGATATAGAATCTGTCAGGTTCCATTTTGCGTGCCACGTCAGCTGCGGCAACGACGGCGGATCCGCCGCCAGTTGAAGCTTTGACCCCCTGGGTAAGTCGTTTTCGTCGGGGTATTTTCATGTAGCCGTAAAGGCGGGTGGTGATCCGGCCATCCCTCAGGGCTTCTTCGTCAATATCCATTACCTCTGCTTCGGTGGTCGCAGTGGACTGGGATGTGAGGAATTCAGCAGCCAACTCTCCGGCGATCGCTGGACTGATCGCATAGACCCCGGAATGGATCTTCACACCAGCAGGGATGCCGAGGACGGTAACAGTGCTGTTAATCGCATCGTGAACATCCCGTGCCGTTCCATCACCGCCCGCAAACATGAGAAGCTTGACTCCCTCGTTCTTCATTTCCCTGGCAGCGTTACGAGTGTGTTCTGCAGTTGTTTCGCTTCCTATTGAGGAGCCGACGACAGTAGCATCCAGGCCACAGGCTTCCGCGGCATCCTGTCCCATCCTGCCGGCACAGGTAATGAGTTCGACGCTGGCTTTGCTCGTGGCAATTCGTTCGAGAGCCCGGACAGCGCGGTTGAGGCAATGGGGCACGGCGCCCATTTCAAGGGCTTTCTTCTGTACGTCTGCTCCATCGCTCCCTTTGAGTCCCACGGTCCCGCCGAGACCCGCAACAGGATTGATTATCAGACCTAATCTGGCAGAGGGCACAATCATGACGCAGACGTTGCTCCTGATTCAATGAGGCTGATCAGAGTCAGCCGTCCTATTTCTCCATCTTCTTCTGATACGATCGCCATGTTATCGCCCATTGGGCAGGATCGTCCAGAGGATCATGATGGACATGATGGATAGGACAGTTATGTGGCGCATTCTTGACTGTTTCTGGATCATTACGCGCCTCGGTGGCCGCGTTCCGGATGATGGCTATGTACTCATCCAGCTCGGCCTTCGTATAGGATTCTGTCGGTTCCAGGGTAAATGGCTCTGGAATAGTCCATGGATGATGGCTGGTCCAGTAATGCACGCCAAAATCGGCTGCCCTGATGCCTATCTGTTCCGAAGTAATTCCTGTTTCCTTCGTCAGGTTCTCCCAGCTGTAGCGGACTTGCTCAATACGCCATTTACCCTCGGCATAGGGTGCCGTCGCACCGGGGATCTCGCATATCTTCTTCATCAGGTAATTGTTGTTGAGCACAGCGATTTCTGCGGCCGTTTTCATGCCGTTGGCACCGAGGCTCATGGCCCAGGAATAGGCCTTGACCACGGCACCTATTACACCATAGAAGGCGCGTATCTTGCCGATGCTATCGGGCATATCCCAATTCAAGCTGTACTTCTCGCCATCGAATTCAACGACCGGGACGGGGAGCAGATGCTCAAGTTCCTTGGTGACGCCGAGTGCCCCGACCGCCGGGCCGCCACAACCGTGGGGCGTAGAGAAGGTTTTGTGCAGGTTGAAATGGCAGAGGTCAAATCCGGCTTCACGCGCGCGGGTGATGCCAAGAATGCCGTTGGCATTGGCCTGGTCATAGAAGCAGAGCGCTCCTTTTTTATGGGCAAGATCCACGAAATCCGAGATGTCTGGATTGTATATGCCTGTATCTTCCGGGTTCGTCATATGCAGGCCAGCTGTCCGTTCCGAGACGGCCGCCTTGAATGCTTCGAAGTCGGGATAGCCGTCCTTGTCAGGCGGAAGTGTGACGATCTTGAAACCGGCTACTTTCGCACATGCCGGGTCCGAAGGATGCGAGTAGCTCGTTGTGATGATCTCGTCACGCGTTGCCGATTCACCGCGCAGTTCATGATACTTGCGGATTATTGATGCACTCCCATAGATGGCGCCTGATCCCGCACCAGGCTGGAGAGAGAAGCGGTCGAGTCCGGAGATCTCTTTGAGGATCTGTTCGAAGTTATACATGATTGCAAGGATCCCCTGAACCGTGCTTTCGTCCTGGAGCGGATGCAGGGCTGCAAATTCGGGACAGCGTGCGAGGTCCTCATGGATCTTGGGGCTGTACTTCATCGTGCAGGTGCCCTGGCCGACATCGATATTAAAATCGGCGCCCAGTGTTTCCTGGGAGAGCCTGACATAGTGGCGCAGTACCTGCGGCTGTGATATTTCCGGCAGTGCCGGGGGTTTGTTACGGCGCATTGACTTAGGCAATGCAGCCATCACGTCGCCCACCTCATCTTTCAGCTCCTGAGAAGCTTCCGGTATGAGTATGCCTCGTTCGTCCTTGTTGCTCAGTTCGAATATGATCGGCTCATCCCAACGCGCCTGGTGATACCGGCGCAGATTCGGTTCGCCTTTCTCGTTGACTCTATGCTTGGCAATGTTTTCCATGATAATCCTCTTCTATTTCACGATTTCGGCAATTGCGTTAACCAGCTGGTCTATATCTTCCTTATTCTGGATCTCTGTAACACAGAACAGGGCACTGTTCCCGAGTTCCGGGAATATCTGCGAAAGATCGCTGCCGCCAAAGATCCTTTTCTCCCGCAGGGCCTTGTTGATTTCTGCTACTGTGCGGCCGGTGTCATCGAAATTCACCACGAATTCCTTGAAATGGCTTGAGGAGAACGCTGGCGCTTTCACACCGGGCAGTTCGGAAAGCTTCAATATCGCGTAGTTCACACGCTGCAGGATCCCTTCGCCGATCTCCTGCATTCCTTTGGGTCCCATAAGTGCCATGTATACGCCGGCGGTCAGGCCCCAGAGCGCAGATGCTGTACCCACAAATTCCTTTCCTTCCTCTCTCGCGCCAAACGATGTGCGGTCATAGAGGACGTCTCCAAAACCGTACTCGCCCTTGACGTCCGTGGTGGAAATGCCAAACAGGCGTGAAGGATACTCCTTTATGTAACGCTCATCATCATGTGTGGCGATGATGCCACCGTTTCCGCCACCGTACTGCATGTGAATGCCGAGCGTTTGCACGTCACCGCAGACGATTGTGGCCCCGTAATCGGCGGGTGGTGTGAGTACGCCAAGGGAGATTGGATCAACCCCGACAATGCATTCGGCACCGTTATCGCGGGCGATCCTCGATATTTCTTGGCCCATGTCTTCGATGATGCCCAGGTAGGATGGGTTCTCGAAGTAGATGGCAGCCGTATTCTCGGATATTGCCTGTTGCAGGGCATCGAGATCGATTTGGCCGGTCTTATGATCCCGGTCCAGCGTTTTGATCCTCAGCTCGGGCTTGCAGTAGTCCAGTATTTTTGAGTGACGATCCGGTCCGACAGTGCTGGCAACCAATATTTCGTTGCGGCCATTCATCCGCGCGGCCATACGACAGGAAGTAGCCGCTGCCTGGGTCCAGTCGTATGTAGGGATGTTGACGACGTCCATGTTCAGGAGTTCACCCATCATGCTGGCATATTCCCAGAGTGTCTGAAATCGTCCGTGGTCATCGTAAGGTTCTCCGGCATATGCGGTGAGGAACTCACCACGTCGATTTACCTCATCGCAGATAGCCGGGACATGGTGCTGGTAGCATCCGCCGCCGAGGAAGCTGCTGAATTCAGTGCAATCACTATTCTTCTTAAGGAGGCCCATAACGTGTTTCTTGAGTTCATGCTCTGAAAGATGCGGGGCCGGCAAGTCCATCGTCCTCTTGAGTCGGAGTTTCTCAGGGACGTCCTCGTAGAATTCCTCTACGCTGGATACGCCAAGATCCTTCAGCATTGCTGCTTTGACGTCAGGCGCGGAGTTGGGGATATAGGGATATACGATTTCTTTGCTCATAGCGTTACCACCTGCTTAACGGTTCTCTTGTTTTGATGGCCACGAATATACGTGGCGCGAAGCGACCAGACAATACTCTGAACGAGCAAAGTAATACGCGAGATGGCCGATGGAGGTCAAGAGCGGAAGGACTGGAGATCTACTTTGTAGCTATCACAATGTCCTGGAAAGATAGAGTATTGTCACGCCCTGCCCAGCTGCCGTAGTGGAACACCAGCTTATCGGCAGGCATCCCGCAGGCAGCTATCTGAGCCCTGATGTGTTGTTCGTCATAGGCCACGGCCGCCGAAGGCGCATTCAGGCGCCTGAGGGCATGAGTTTCACCCTTTGCCGCACGATGAAAGCTGATATGGCTCTTGCCGGATCCTGCCAGGTCCTGTTGCTCCTTATTGAGGAGGAAGAAGGTCAGCAGTGCCTTGCCCCCCGGCCGTAGACGTTTTGAGATAGCGCTAAGATAGACATCAAGTTCATCGGATAGTATATGCGTGAAGAAGCTCTTGGCCAGGATGATATCGAAATCAGCCTTTGTGAAGGTTTTGAGCCAGTCAGCGGCAGAAAGCCGGCCATCTGGCCAGTAAGCTTTGTTCGCTATATCGCTGTGCAGGAAAGAGAACGTGGGGGAGCGTGATGTTATGTGTCTGGACGCCCACTCGATGCTAGGTCTATGAATGTCAGTTCCGATTACAGGGCCATGCCAGCCACATTCTTCGAGTGCCAACTCCAGCAGCCCGCAGCCGCAACCGAGATCCCATATTGAGTGATCGGGTTGCAGGCCTGTCAGTTGTTGCAGATGCCTGGCGAATTCACGGCCATGTTTCGCAAAACCGAGGAACGGGGTGCCAACATGTCGCCTGAGATGGGCTGGTGGATACTGCTGCATGCCTGTGCACAATCGCACTAGGTAATCTACAGGTGTCAGGGCCTTGTAGAGGCAGTTGCGAATGGCGCGTGCTGAATTCACAGCCGCATGTTGTTGTGTATTGCTGGCAGTCATGGGATCCCAGAGGTCGTCTGCATTCTACAGACCACCAGTGAGAAGCGTCCAGTGATTTTGCAGCTCCGAGTTTCTTGACATGGCGGGCGCACCGCGCGTACCCTTTGATCGTACCCGATGACGGCTCCCGTTGGATCTCGGTTACGCTGGACGTCTGCTTGACTTTGGAGGGACACATGCAGAAGACACTTGGTTCAGTACTGCTCCTGCTCATTCTGCTCGCTATCGCAATTGCGCTATTCATGAAGAAGCCCTGCGAACAATGTGAAGGCACTGGCAGGCAGAAGCAGGGCGCGAGAATGACTGTTGCCTGTTCCGTCTGCGGAGGGTCGGGCAAGAGGAAAGTACATCAGAAACTCAAGCGGCCCAGTCCCGATAAGCAGCTCGGGAAGGAGAAAGGGGGCTGCTTGACATGCCGGGGCACCGGCAAAGTGGACTGTACCGTCATCCAGGAAAAAGACTGCAATATCTGTTCGGGGAAAGGCACAATACCCATCTATAGAAGTGGCCGCTAGAGCAGTTTCACAAATACTGTAGCCGTTTTGGCTACTGCATTGCGTATG
>JAUXFM010000158.1 GCA_030622955.1 Lentisphaerales bacterium | reverse complement strand
AGCAGGTGGCTCAAGTTTCCAGTTTCCAGTTTCATCCAACTCCTCTATCATCCTCATCATGTCGAAACGAAAGAACAGATTCAGGCAGGCCTGCGAGACTGGTCTGGTGCGAATGGCCAGGATGATCATCCCTCTGTTCCCGCGCAAATGTATCCTGGCGCTGGCCAGGGGACTTGCTGCGTTTGCGTACATGGCGGACAGACGATCGAGGAAGGTCGCTTTGGCAAATCTGCAGGCTGCCATGGGTGATGAGCTTTCAGTGCCTGAGATGAAGCGAATAGCCAGGGGATCCTTTCGTACAATGGCGCTGCTGATCCTCGACCTCTTCTGGTTCTCGCGTAAAACCGTTTCGCGGCTGACGAGGTGGGTGACCTTTGATGGTTCATTTGACGAATTCTTTGAAACGAGCAAAGCCGTTGTTGTTGGAGCGCATTTGGGGAACTGGGAAGTGATGGGGCAAGCGCTGGCGCTGAAAGGGCATCCCTGTGCGAGCGTAGTGGCGCCCTTGAAGAATCCAGAGGTAAGTCGGATTCTGAACGATCTTCGTAGCGCCACGGGGCAGGATGTGATTCAGAAGAGAGGCGCGGCAAGGGCAATGATCAAGACCCTTCGGGAAGGACGACGAGTTGCCGTACTCCTTGATCAGAATACAGTGCCATCTGATGGTGGTAGGTTCGTGGATTTCTTTGGACTGCCGGTTCCAATGTCCGAGATCGCATCGTCGTTGGCGCAAAGAATCGATGCTCCTGTTGTACCCGTGTTCTGTAGCGCTGACGGCAACGGACAATACAAGGCGTACGCGTTACCGGCCATGTTGCATGAGGGGCGTAATGATTTGACCGAGAGGATCGCGGGAATTGTCGAGAAGGAAGTGCGCGCTGCTCCCGCTAAATGGCTATGGATGTACAAACGATGGAAGCATGTCCCGGCCGGTGCCAATATCGATAAGTACCCTTTCTATGCGCGTCGAATCGAAGAGAGTGAATCTGCCGGATATGAAACGAATGGAGGATGATGATGAAACTGGGAATAATCGGTGGATCAGGTTTATATGATATAGACGGACTTGAGGACGTTTCCTCCGAGAGAGTGAAGACCCCTTTTGGCGAACCCTCAGATGAATTCATCAAAGGTACACTCAGTGGTGTGGAAGTCTTCTTTCTTCCACGACACGGCAGAGGCCACAAGATAATGCCTTCAGAGATAAACTACAGGGCCAATATCATGGGCTTCAAGATGCTTGGAGTTGACCGTGTGATGTCTGTCAGCGCGGTCGGCAGCCTCAGAGAAGAACTGCGGCCGAGGGATATCGTGTTGCCTGACCAGTACTTTGACAGAACCAAGGATCGTGACAGCCACACATTCTTTGGTTCAGGCATAGTGGCGCATGTAGGATTTGGCGACCCGACCTGTAAGCAGCTCAGGGAGGCAATCTACGCGGCTGCCAATGATGCCGTTTCGGAGTCACGGGAAGCATCAGATGTGCGTGTCAATTCCGGTGGCACTTACGTCAATATGGAGGGACCTACATTCTCAACGAAAGCCGAATCCCTTGTGCATAGACAGTTGGGGTTTGACGTGGTTGGTATGACGAGTCTCAGGGAAGCGAAGCTCTGTCGTGAAGCTGAAATCTGTTACCAAGCCCTGGCGATGGTTACGGACTACGATTGCTGGCATGACTCAGAAGAAGACGTGACTGTCGAAATGGTGATGGGACATCTTGCAGCCAATGCTGCGCTCGCGAAAGCAACAGTCAAGAAGCTTGCCAACTCGCTGACTGAATCAAGAATGTGTGGATGCGGTGATGCGCTGAAGACCGCAGTACTTACGGACCTGAAGAGTGCGCCACAAGAGACGCTTCAGAAGCTTGATCCAATCATAGCCAGGTATATCAGCTAAAATGCAGACTATGCAGGTATTGTCCGGCATGTTGGATCTCCTGTTCCCGCCTGTATGCGGCGGATGCGGCAATACAATTGATACGGCGCCGGGTCACATTTGCTGGGATTGTGTGGGAGCCTTGCAACTGATACAGGCTCCGTTCTGTTCGATTTGTGGCGATCCAGTAGATGGTTTCATAACACATGATTACATCTGTTCCTGGTGTAGAAGAGAGACACCTCATTTTGAGATGGCACGATCCGCGGCTCGATACAGGGGGTCCTTGCGAAAAGTACTTCATTCTTTCAAGTACGAACATGCGGCCTGGCTGACCTGGGATCTCGCCAATATGATGTTGGCCTGCTTCAAAGCTAACTATGGTATAGTTGATGTCGATGCTGTTGTGCCTGTGCCGCTGCATCCTGTTCGTGAGGTATGGCGAAGCTACAATCAGGCTCATCTACTTGCAACGAGACTTGCCGCAATGTTGGGCAAGACAGTTGTTGCGGGATGTTTGAAGCGGGTGCGGATGACGGGGAAGCAGACCAATTTGACCGCCACTGATCGGCGTGATAATGTGCGGAAAGCCTTTGAGGGCCGAATGCATTCGTGGCTTGAAGGGCGGACAATACTGCTCGTTGACGATGTTATGACGACAGGCGCTACGGTCCAGGAGGCGAGCAGGGCTTTGAAAGATGCTGGAGCTGCGCGAGTGTACGTTATAACGGTTGCAAGAGGATGAAGACATCATGCTGTCTGTTACTCGTGGGGGATGCAGCCACGAGATGATAGACATATTGCACTGTGGAGAATAGATCATGAGCGAGCGTATAGAGGTGGTATCGGAAGTTGCACAGAAAGCTTTCTGCACAGCGGTGATGCAGGAATGCTCTGAGATCACTCCGGGCAAAGTGCCGCCACGTGACGCGAGTAAGTTTCACGAGGCTTGCCGGGAAGCGATTGCGCAATGGATTCTTGCAGGCAAGCCGACCGAAGGCGATAGATGTCCACACCTGGCCAAGATAGATCATGGCAAATTGATGTAAGGACATGAACGTAGCATCACTCCAAGAATCTTTGCAGCGCCTCTATCAGAGACGCGCGTCCGGGATCAAGCTGGGGCTTGCTACGGAGCAGGCTATCCTGGACAGGCTGGGAAATCCCGAAACGGAAGTTGCAGCGATCCATGTTGCCGGCACCAACGGCAAGGGATCAGTCTGCGCCATGTTGGACGCATTCCTGAGGGCAGCAGGCTATAGGTCAGGGCTATATACATCACCGCACCTGGTACGTTTCAATGAGCGGATAAGGGTAAATGGTGCATGCATAACTGATAAAGAGATCGTGGAGCTGATGTGCGAGATCGATGCTGTTGCCGAAGAGGTATCCAGACTGCCCGATTGCTGGCAGGCGACATTCTTTGAGTTCACGACTGTGATGGCTTTTGAGTATTTTAGAAGGCAAGGCGCAAAAATCGTCGTGATTGAGACAGGTATGGGTGGTCGGCTTGATGCCACAAATGTTGTGAATCCAATGCTCTCGGTCATAACGCGAATAGGCCTTGAACATACAGAATACCTGGGCGATACATTGAAAGCTGTTGCTGGCGAGAAGTGCGGGATCATCAAGAAGGACAGGCCGGTGATATGTGGCGCTATGCCAGACGAAGCGAGGCACATCGTTCAGAAGGTTGCGAGCGAACAATCGTCATTGTTCATAGATGCCGCTGAAAAGGTGTCGGTGCGAAGAAAATCTCTATCACTTGAGGGGCAGAAAATACATGTTGAAAGTACTTCGGAAAGCTATGGCACGATCACTGTGCCGCTGATCGGTGATCATCAGCTCGAGAATTGTGCGACCGCGGTTGCAGCCGCTGAGCTTGTTGACGAGACAACACCCCTGTCGCTCGGACGTGATGCTGTACGTGATGGTCTGAGGAGTGTGAACTGGGCCGCGCGATGCCAGGTCCTCTCCACAGAGCCTGCAATGATTTTGGATGGGGGACATAATCCTGACGCCGGCCGTGCGCTTGCACAAACGCTGAAGCGCCTTCTGCATGGACGGCCACTCGCGATGATAATTGGAATGTGCAAAGACAAGAACGCTGCCGGCTTCTTGGGATGGTTCAAGGGGGCAGCGCGGAAAATCTGGGCTGTTCCGATTAAGAACGAACGAAGCATGACTACAAATGAGCTTGCTGCTCTCGCTGCACAGGTTTGCGTCGAGGTCTCGGAAGGATCGCTCGATTCCGCTATGGAGCAGGGCAGAGCCTGGGCTGAAGCCGAGAATGGGGTGCTCTGCATTACGGGGTCTCTTTACCTTGCTGGCGAGGTGTTGGCGCTCATGAAGGAGGAGGTTTCAAGTGTCTGAAGGGATAGAAATCATCGCCAGAGGCCTGTGCGTGAAGGAAGGGCAGCTTCTGTTGTGTCACACCAAGGGCAAAGAGAATACTTATCTGCCCGGCGGCCACATCGAGCCAGGCGAGAAAGCAGCAGTCGCACTTGAGCGGGAGATCGCTGAAGAGATGGGCATTGAATCGACTAGTGGGAAGTTCCTTGGTGCGGTGGAGCACAGCTACTTCTATAATGGCAGGACACACTATGAAGTGAATCTCCTGTTTGAACTCTCTATTGACCTGGTGCCAGGCAAGCAACCGGCTTCCATGGAGGACTACATCGAGTTCTACTGGCGCGATCTTAAAGAGCTTGATCATGCCGGCCTTGAGCCCTTTCCGCTCAGGTCGTTGATTCCGTGCTGGATTGATGGCGAGCGTGGCAGGATCGACTGGGCCAGTACCTATGGGTAGTCCCTGTAGTGTAATATTATTCATCCGCGTGCAAAACGCTGCTGTATAGGGCTGGAAGCAGGTGGGGAACTCATCCGTT
>JAUXFM010000111.1 GCA_030622955.1 Lentisphaerales bacterium | reverse complement strand
TCTCCAGCAAAAAGTTCAGGTCTAGCGCCGCTTTCAAATCCCTCTATTCCTTGTATGGCGTGTTGGATTTCATGTATTAAAGTCGTTCTGTCCTTAATCAGAAAAGCTGGAACGCTCATGTCCTTTGTTAAATTACTAAATAACCCTTCTTTGCCCGTCAGAATAACACGATAATTTGCTAATTGCGGATATGCTGCAAATAATTTACCGTGCTTTATAAGGTCGCCTAGCAAATAATATTGCTCGCTCAAGCCAAAGTGTTTTTTTGTTTCCGCGCCCTTGTTAATGTGCATTTCGTCATCAGCGAGTTCCCATTTCCATTTATCACCAAATTCTTTGCTCCATCCTGTTGCCTGCCTGATTTCCTCGTTATCAATCCCGGCTTTTTTCATCTCAACAGCTTTTTCCAGCGCTGTTTTATTTGCTGTTTTGGCCTCTTCTCCCGCGTAGGAGAGTGACTTGCTACCGCGAAAGCGGACAATCGCATCCTTCGGCGCTACTCCTTGAGTCGCATATGGGGCCTGCATCAGCCTGCCGTTTGGTGTCAACCACATGCGGGCGGCCACGTCCCTGGCTTCGATCTCGCCGGCAAGCCGGTTGTAGTCAACCCTGGCTCTTGCGGCGATCTTCCGGTAGATGACCGCGTTTTCATCGAACACCAGTTGCGCAGTTGCTTCATCTCCCCTGCTTATCGCTTTTTGATGCTCCTCAGACAGCGAGTCCATCTTGCTTTCTTCGGCAGCGGTCGCCCTTGGTATCGAGGTTCCCCCTCTTGCGAATCCTTCGATTGCCTGAACGGCATGCTGCATCTCGTGTACCAGGGTTTCTTTGACGCGCACGGCAGAGCCACTGATTCCGATGGTGTTGGTATCTAAATTGTAGAATCCGCCCCTCTTGATCCGCTCCACCTTTATCTTGCGCAACTCTGGATACGCATCAAAGAGCGCGTCATGCCTCATGAGGTCACCCAGCAACTGATTTTTCCCGTTGCTGTCGCTTATTGACACATCGGCATCTGATATTTCAAACCGCCACTTGTTATCGTAATCGCCCCGAAACCAGCCTGTATCCGTCCGGATTTTACTCTTGGATGCGCCTCCACGCTCCATCAGTCTTGCTATATCAAGCGCACTTTTGTCAGCGGTTTTCGCCGCTTC
This sequence comes from Lentisphaerales bacterium, assembly GCA_030622955.1. Taxonomy (GTDB): domain Bacteria; phylum Verrucomicrobiota; class Kiritimatiellia; order JAUXFM01; family JAUXFM01; genus JAUXFM01. The sequence continues at coordinate 7,132 of JAUXFM010000111.1, read as the reverse complement.
GCCCAAGTAGGAATATGCCGGCACAGCCCCCGCCGCCCTTCCAGCCCCGGACATCACAGCCGCCTTAGCCAGTACCACCAAGTCATCGGCAGTGAGGTTGTCCACTACATGCTTCTTCAGGTACCCCTTGCTGACCAGCCAGGTTTTAATGGCGTTCGTGATACGCCTCCAGAGAGGGAGCTTGCGGGCAGTCGAGTCTTCGACGAAGTACCCTATAGCCTCCTCATCGATGTTGTTCTCTGCCGTGTCCTTGGGCACGGCGGCATAAGCGGCCACCACCTGCGGCTGTCCCCTGTCCCTCATTTGCCGCATCTGCTGCTCCACTTGGTGATAGAGGTCCGGTCCCAGCATTGGTTTCAGCCCGGCATGGGTACCCAGCTCATGGAGCAGGAGGCCGATTGCATGGGCCTCGCTCTGTACCGCGTCAGCCACCACCCACACATTGCCCGTATCGGGATCGTATGCCCCGGCAATGGTATGGCCGCGACGCACCTCGTCAGGCACATCTGCCTGTGACTGAACGATGTGCAGCCAGCCGCCATCATCCATGGCCTTGATGCTGGCCTTGCCCATGATGCCCCGGTAGATGCCCTGAACCTGTGCGACGGTTGAGGCGCCACTGGTGGGGCGGGGGCGGGAGTGTTTAGACTCCTCTTCCGCCCCCTCGCCTACAAGCTCTGCTTCAAGGGTGGCTGCCTCGGCAATTCGCTCGGCAAGCTCCGCCTCCCTCTCGTATGGAGCGCCATACTTGGATTTGATGGTCCTCAGTTTGCGAGTGAGGGTGGTCTTTTCTTCTTCGTGGACGTGGATTCTTTTTTCCGGTTCATACATTGCCGACCTGATTTTTGTCCACACATCAACCGGATTAATTTCGTTTAGCGGACCAAGCTCGTACCTGAAATAAATAGACTTTTTAATATCCTCGTTGTATTCGACGAATATGGTTACATCAGGAGGGGAGTAAGGCGTCTCTGATCCTGGGTCACGCTCTATGTAAATCTTCGACTTATTGTTTATGTCGCCTATATAGTCGCTGTCTGGTCCGTGCAGCAGTCTTTTTTTTGCCTCCCTGATAATCGCTTTACCTGTTTCGGTCGGGGTATCGTGAACCTTCCCCATTACTGTTACTTCGTAATCTTCTTTGTACCGCCACCCCGTTCCATTCTGCTTTACGATAACCTTCATTCTTTCCAGAGCATCAGACGCAGACTTGAGACTGAATTCCGCTTCTGCCTTCTCTCCGCGTAATGCTGACTGCGCATTCCAATGCGCCTGCTTCAACTGCTCCAGCTTCGCCGCTTCGCTCTTGAGTGAGGCGAGCTTCACTACTCTGGAATCCCCTGAAGCAACGGCCTCTGCCATGGCGTAGGAGGATATTTCCAAAACATCCTCGACGGATGTAACAGATTGATCCCCTTGAAATGCCTGCTCGATGGCTGTGCCCTTGCGCCTCACCATGCCCCACATGGTTGAATCGTAGGTGCCTTCGGTGACGTACCAGAAGATATCAACGCCGTCCATGTTCTGATTGCCGGTCCTGAGTATCCGGCCATGGGGTTGCTCAATGTCTGCCGGGTACCATGGCGGCGTCAGATAATGCAGTGCAACCAGGCGTTTCTGGATGTTCAGCCCGGTCCCCATATTCATGGGGCTACCGATAAGGATGCGTTTCTTGCCAGACCTCAGATCCCTGAACATCGCCTCCTTCTTGGCGTCTGTCTTGTAGTCCCCCATGAAGGCGATTTCAGATGACGGTATGCCTGCCTTGGCCAGTCGCTTAACCACCCATTGCTTGGCATTGAACCCCCTTCGTTTCGCAACTGCCTCGCCAAAACCAACAGGGGCGAATACTATTTGAGCGCCGCCTTTGGTTTTGTCGTCGGTTACCGCGCCGTCTCTACTGGTCGTCGTGTAGGAGCGCCCCTTCGTGTTCTGGTAGACGACGGCTATCTTGTCGACCATCGTATTCAGCTTGCTTCCTGGATCGTCGTTCAGGGTGTGGTCGAAGAAACGCGCATCGATGGCAGACAGTTTGCCATCCGTGATAATGTTGATAACCGGATCAGGATTGTTCATTTGTCCTGGTGACGGCTTCCATGCTTTTGATGCTTTCAGTCGAGTCGATAGTTCGCCCTTCATGTACTCCTTGAGCGCATCGCTCTGCATGGATGTAATCATCTGAGGCTTGCCGGTATTCATCGACGGCCTGTCTACCAGCTCCCCAAGTTGCGACATGGTGATAACGTCCATGAATTGGCGAACCCTGTTCATCATCTCGGGTACATTAACGAATTTGCCAAACCGGGTTATAGGCTCGTATCCTCCTGCGGCATTGCGCTCCCATTCAGTGACGAGCGATCCATAGGTATTCGCCCATGCGTCAAATGCGTGTAATCCATCTCTGCGCAGCCCTTCGTAATTCATGAACCGTTGCACGGTATAGAGTTCTGCCAGGGTGTTCGTGATAGGTGTGCCAGACATGAACACAACGGATCTTCCGGGGCGCTTGCTTTCAAGTCCTCGCACCTTGACGAACATATCGAATGCCGCCTTGGACCCCAGCGCCGCAATGCCCTTGGCCTTCATGTTGGTGGCGAAATCCAGCTTACGGTAGGCGTGTGCCTCATCGATGTACAGGAAATCGATACCCATGTCCTCGAACTTCAGGTTGGTATCTTTTTTGCCAGAATCATTTTTACCGATCATCTGCTCAAGGCGCTCTTTTTGCGCCTCCAGCTTTTTCCTAGTGAACCTGTCACCCTCTTCCGTTTCTAATATGGCCGCCTCCAGTTCATCCAGCAGATCAGCGGCCACCAGCTTTTTCGTGTTTTCATTCACGCCAAGCAAAGCGAATGCGGACTGCTTGATAATTACGGCGTCCCAGTCGTTTAGCGCGGCATTCGAGATAAACCTGCGGCGATTGTCCCCGGTGAACTGGTCCTTGTCGGCTACCAGGATTTTCGCGGCAGGGTAAGCCTGAGCAAATTCATTGGAAAACTGCTCAAGCATGTGATTAGGAACCACAAACATCGGCTTACGAATCAGCCCGAGCCGCTTCTGCTCCATTGCCGAGACGATAGAGATCAGCGTCTTGCCACCACCTACAGCATGAGCAACGTAGGTGTCTCCGGTCTGGATGATTCTCCAGATCGTCCGTTTTTGTGACGGGTATAGCTCGAACGATAGAGACAGCCCCGGGGGGTTCAGGTGGCTGCCATCGAATACACGGTCCGCAATGTTGTTAAACTTCATGTTGTATGTTGCAAGGAGATACTTTGCCCGCCTCGGGTCGCGCCATACCCACGACGCAAATTCCCTGCGCATGTTGTCTGCGATCTCCCTTACAAGCGCCGTCTCTGTCGCGACAACGTAGGTCTTGCCGTCACTGTCCTTCTCTCGTATCGTGATCTCTTGGTTATTCAGAACCGAATCAAGGATTTCAGCGGTCGTTCTGTAGCTTGAGCCCCAGTCATTGGCGGCTGTTCTACCCGATCTTGAGCCCCTGCCCTTGGCGCCAGATACAACCCAGCTGTTCGATGCCGGCTTGTAGGTTATCTTCGATTCGTCATCAAGCACATCTTTAGTGAATCTCTGCACATAGGCTGGGTTTATCCAGTTGGCACCCAGCTTGATAGTGATCTGCGATTGAGTGCGCGGCAACGGCTGCACCTTGAGCAATGCCTCGACATTGCGATGGAACGCGGGATCCAGCTTTTCGGCGGTTTGTGCCTCTTCGAGCTTACGCACAACGTCGCCGGACAGGTACTCATCTGCCAGTATCAACCCTCTGCCTGGCTCGTTGTAGATGAGATCACCCAACTGCTCAATCGTTTTGTCTTCGCTCTGCGATAGCCTGTCCGAGATGTCCTTTATGTTGAGCCGGCCATTTTCTGCAAGCGACACCGCCAACGCATCGGGGGCGGAATGAATCTCCTGCACCTTTGGCTTATTGAGCACCCGCTTGCGCAGGATGTCCCCGTCATGGATGGTGTTGTCCACCGTGTCATCGGAGAACGTCTCGACCTGAAGCACGTTTGGCATGTCCGCATCGACAATAGACTTGATCAGTCGCCGCCACTTAAACCGCCTGGTGATGCGCGTAGTGTCATCCCCAGCGGCGTTCTTCTCCTTCCTCTCTGTGATGGTGTGTTCCTGTAGCCTGCCGTGCTTCTTCCGGAACGACTGGTACACACCGACAAGCTCGGCCTGTGACTTCTCCCAATCACCGTCTTCAAGCTGATCCTTGTGGGCCTGCCTCAACGAGTCTCTCAGCCCAACGTAATCCTTCAGCCACGCGGTTTCTTTCGGGGAGACTTTCATCACGGACGAGATGGGAACGCCGGAGCCATACTCGACACGCATCACCTCCCCTGCATCAGAGAGATAGAGCCCGCCTTCCTTTTTGTCGCCAACATTGAACTCTCGTTCAACCGCCTCTGCATTTATCGCCTCGCTGTCTGGGCGAACATGCTCTGAATACACATCGGCAGGCAACCGCTCGGCAGCCTCAGCAAACTGTTCCTCAATGCTCCCTTCTGCCGGGATAACGGTATACTGATTGGCCGCATACATCGTGCCCTTGGTTGAGTGCCGACCCAGTACCATCGCTGGATGTGATGCGAAATATTCGTTGACGCTTACCTTCTCTCCTTCGGCTACCGTAATCTCTTTCAGTTCGGCCCAATCCTCACCACCCTGCGCTTCTCCAGGGAATCGCTTTTTGAGGAACAGGATATCGGTGACAACCTCGGTTCCAGCACTTTGCTTGAACGCCGTCTGCGGAAGCCTGATGGCGCCAACAAGGTCCGCCCGGTCTGCGATATAGTCACGCGCCTTGCTGTCCACCTTGTCCATTGTGTAACGGCTACTCACGAATACCAGCAAACCACCCGGGCGTACCTTGTCGATAGTCTTCGCAAAGAAATAGTCATGCAGAGGAAGGCGCAGCTTTGCGTACCTTGAGTCGGCAAGAACGGGAGTCTTGCCGAACGGCGGGTTGCCTATTGCCACATCGAACATATTGTCAGGTAACATCTGGTCGATGAAACTTTTGTTCAACACGGTGTTGGTCTGAAGCAATTGGCTGGCTATGCTGGCCGTCATGCGGTCCATCTCAACGCCAACATATTTCGACGCAGCTACTATGTCCTTTGGCGCGGCCACCATGAACAACCCCGTCCCCATGCCTGGTTCGAGGATATTTCCACCATGGAATCCCATCGTTTCCAGAGATTTCCAGATCGAGCGGATAACTGGCTCAGACGTGTAATGCGCGTACTGAGTAGAGCGCAGCATGGTCGACATCTCTTCTTCGGAGAGCAGCGCTTTCAGCTTGTCATAGATCGGGCGCCACGATTTATCTATGCTATATTCAGCCACCCTACCAGTTGGTATTCTCTGCCCTCTTTTGCCGTATATGAAACTAATCGGGAATAGTTTGTTGGCTATCTCACTGGCGCCAAACCCTGTGTATTGTGCTATCTGCTCCTGCTCTTTGGGTGATGCCAGTCGGCTTTCTTTCTCAATCGTTTTTACAAGCTCTATGATGTCGACGTTTCTGGCCGCCGTGTCGCGCCATGAACCCGTTCTTGTCAGACCGCCTTCTGGAGCTGAATAGGTGATCCCTTTGGCTCTTGGCCGGGTAGTTCCAGCGCGATCTCCAGGCTTCGCTCCGATTTTCTTGCCTCCCGGTGCCTTGCCAGTTTCGCTGGTGCCATGCCCCCCTTCTTTTGTGCCTCGATCTGCTGCTTCATCTCCTTGTCTGTTATCGGCATCAGCCCCCCCATCTCCTCGTATGCCGCCTCTCCCGCCAGCGCCTGCTTTTCCACCCACTGGTTTAGTTTCTTGTCCTGCATCAGTTGGCGATACAGTTTCGGGGCGTTGTACTTCAGATTTTCCCTGATCATTCTGCGCAGTTGTTTGGGTAGTGGGAATGTCATTGTCTGTTGCCTCCGGTTTCGGGATCAGGGTAAGCGTTTCCTGCCCGCCTGCCTCAAGTCTTCTTCTATATTCAGTGTCCAGTAGCACGGCATTACCCAACTGATCAGAGTCTTCTATGTCGTGATCGACTAATTCACCGTTGTCGATTAACTGGAATGAAACATGCCCATGCAGGTGCGGATTGTCGATAATCCTTACCTGCCTTCCATCTTGAAGCACATGCGTTGGCGTGAAGTCGCCGGTATCTTCGGCTGGGTTTATCACATAGGGCGGCTGCTTCTTGGTCGAGGGGGTTGCCTTTGCCTCTTCTGCTTTGGCTTCTTCCGCTTCCTTCCCTCCAGATCCTTCGGGTGGCTGCTTCTGCTCATCGCCATGCTGCTGAACCTCCGTGGTTATTGCTGGGGTCGTCGTTGCTGCTTCTTTTTTCGCTGTTTTCGTCGCTGCCTTGCCTGACTTCGCATTGTTTTGATTATCCTTCAGGAATCTTAGTGCTTTCGGTTGGCTGTCCCATGTCTGGCCCGGGTACTGGTCCACATTGCCGTCAGTCGTGACGAGCCTAAACGCGCCATCTATCTTGCGGGCGACTACCTTCTCCGGCTTGCCTACAAGATCACGCGAGATCGGCTTTGGTATCTTGCCAGTAGTTACCGGAGACTCATCAAAAAGATATGTTTCTGCTGCATCCCTGTCGGCTTGTGAGATATTACTTAGATCAATGTCCTCAAACTGAAGAAGATTAAATTCGTCGCCGTTCGCTCTGGCTTCTTCTGTTGCATTCTCTATCAGCCATTTATCAACTCTTCTATGCGTATTGCCAGCCTTCCTTTTCGATGACGTATCTACTCTAGGAAATGGCGTTGTTTCATTTCCCGTGATAGTGAGTCTTACTTCATTATGCGCGAGTTGCTCGCCGATCTTTCCTTGTCTGCCTTCTTTTTGTCCGCCGACACGAACTCCTTTGCCACCTTCCTTGGAGGGCACTTGCTTACTTGTCTTGGGTTTTTGCTTGGCATTCTTGGTCTCCCGGTCTGGGACTACCGATCGGTCTGGCGGCGGCTCAGTAAACCCAGGTGCCAAGGGAGGTGATGTAACCTCCCCATCTCGGTAGGATGACGGGATCGTGGTTTCTGGTACCGGCCGGTCTGGGACTACCGATCGGTCTAGCGGCGGTTCAGTAAACCCAGGTGCCAAG
>JAUXFM010000113.1 GCA_030622955.1 Lentisphaerales bacterium | reverse complement strand
TCCAGATTCAAGGCATTCCTGATACCAAACCCCGCAGTCATGGTCTTCCTCGTTCACGCCAAGATTTCTTGCCGTTTCCGCTCGGAAACCATATTCTGACCTGTTGCTCAGTTATTCCTTCAAGTCGGACTCATTACCTGGGCGAATGCACAGGTGTACATATAAAGGATTGTTGATGGCAAATCGTGTGATTAACGGCCAGTTCGGGCAATTGGGCGAATTTACTCTGAAAACGGATGTTTCGGGCTTCTGTTCGGGGGCTCCTGAATTTCTTATTGATGGGCGGAGCATTGTTCCCACTGATTTCAAGAAGTGTTCAGCAGAGGCTTACAGCTTTGGTGGTGTCTCCGGCGAGATTGAGCGTGATGAATGTGATTCTGAAGGCGGGCTTAGGATCGGCAGGGAAGTATTCAGAAGTAGCGATGGCTGTGTTGTCGCCGTTCGATATGTTCTTCAGAATGAATCAGACAAGGCGGCGGTGCTCGACAAGGTGTTTCCCATAAAGATTCAGGGCGAGTCGAATCTGAGCATTGGCAAAGGCAAGTTCTCAGACTGTCAGGTTTTCCGTCTTGCCAGGCAGAAGAACGAAACCCCAACGTCTTATCGTCCCTGCAGGATTGATCAGGACTACAAGGACGCGACTTTCAATACAACCGGACTCGTCGCAGGGAAAGGTGTTGGTCTGTTTGATTCGGATACCTCGATTCGCACAGTGGAAGCCGAACCGCTTGCGATCTTCAGTAACGATGCGAATCGCGCAATGCCCGGCCTGATGTTCTGCATAGTTGGTCAGTTTAATCATCTGGCCAAGGTGTGCATCTCGGCCAATGATGAATTAGACGGGCTTGATTCGGTCATTGTTGAGTATGAATTTGATCAAAGGCATGTGTTGCCCTGCACATCTGTATCTACTCATTGGCTTCTGTTTGCGGAAGATGATGACGAGAATGAACTCTTGGATATGTATGCGCGGATTGCGAAGTCCATGTATCAGATAAAGGAGCCGCCAAGGCCTTCCACGGTGTATTGCAGCTGGTATTTCTACAACAAGTTTTTCAATCAGGATGATCTGAAAGCGAACTGTCAGTGCATAAAGGAAAGCAACTTTCCTGCTGATGCTCTTGTCATAGATAATGGTTGGATGGATGAGTTTGGCAACTATGAGGCAAATGAGAGATTCAGCGATGGCATGATAAGGGCCGCGGAAATTATCAGCGATGCCGGCATGCGCCCCGGTATCTGGACCGCTCCGTTCATTGTGCATGCTGCTTCGCAGATGCTGAAGAAGTATCCGAACATGCTTGCGCATGATCCGGAAGGCAATCCTGTAGGGTTCGAGACGGGTGATGGCCTGACTTATGTTGTTGATCCCACCATGGATGACGGAAAGAAGTATATCCATGAGGTATTTACCAAGTTGAGGGACTGGGGCTATACCTATCATAAGTTAGACTGGCTGAGATGTATCCCCATTCGACCTGACGTTCGCTTCGGAGATCCAACGTTCAACCGCCCTATGGCCTACAAACTCTTTCTTGAACTGATTCGCGAAGCCGTGGGGCCGGATGCCTATCTTGCCGGATGCGGTGGGGTATATGACGGAATCAATTTCGGGCTTGTGGAGTCTTACAGAACCTCAAGAGATGCCAGGGGATCATGGCATATCAACATCAAGAAGGGATTTACCGATAACGTATCCTATATAAAGGCAAACCTCTTCAGGAATTATACCAATGCCTTCTGGGTGACCGATCCGGATGCAGCCATGCTGCGAAGGCGGAACAAGAAATATTACGGCGATAAGGAAATCGATGCCCATGAGACGTACCTGTCGCTAGGGACTTATAATGACGATGAGGCCTTCACTATGCTTGCCATGCAATTTCTTTGTGGCGGCAACATATCGCTGACCGAACCGTTTCCTGAGCTTGATGAGGACCGAAGGCTTCTCTACAGAAATGTCATTCCGTCCATCAATAGTCCCGCAAGGATACTCGATGTCAAGACGCCGCATGGCCCCACGGTCTTTCTTACGGCAGTCAGTTCCGATCATCCAGACATGGATAATTGGTTTGTTCTAACCCTCTGTAACTGGGAGGATGGCCCTGTTGAGAAGCTGATCAAGTTCTCGGATCTCGGCCTGCCTGTTTCCTTGGATGAATTCACTGTGCAGGAGTTTGTTACCGGCCGATTCGTTGGCATTCAAAACCTGGATGGGGAATTGGTCGAGACGATTCCTCCGCATGGCACGCGAGTATTCAAGCTGACCCCCTGGAACGGGAAGGGGGCTGTTATAAGCCAGACGGATTTACATATCAGCGGCGGAAAGGAAATTTCTGAGATTTCAATTAGTGACGGCCGGATCGAAGGGAGTATCTCGAATCCATGGAGCTGTTCCGTGACGATACATGCAGTCTTTCCCTCCTCAGGAGGTGGCAAGCTCAAGACGGTGGTTGTCGAGCCGGGCGTGAATCGGTTCGATATTAGCTGATGGGAAGAAACTAGAGCCGCGTTGCCCTTGCGTTTATCTCATAGGGATATACTGAGTAGCAATATCTGAAACGTCGCAAAACACAAGGGATTACGCCGTGATAGAGCAATGTTCAAGATTCTTTCAAGAAGCCAAACCGATGGTCGACATAAGAGCGGTTCACCTGGATCTGAAAGGCTGTCAGCCCACATTCGAGCGCCTGATGCAGCTGCTGGACCTGTTCGCAGCGGCTCGATACAACGCCGTTCTTGTCGAATGGGAAGATACATTCCCATGGACGGTCGACGAGCGTTTCCAGAGTCCAACGGCCTACACAGCCGAAGAAGTGAAGAAGTTCGTAGCAAGATGTGCCGAGCTCAGTATTGAGATCATCCCATTGGTTCAATGTCTGGGACACATGGAGACTCCGCTGAATGTTCCAGACTATGAGAAATACCGGGAAGTGGCTGACAACTGCCAGGATCTAAATCCGCTGGCAGAAGGTGCACGCGAACTTGTTCAGTCGATGGTCGATGACATGCTCAAGTTGATGCCAGATGTGAAATACCTGCATCTTGGTGGTGATGAGGCCGGAACATTTGGTACGCATCCCGATACGAAAGCCTACATCGAAAAACAGGGGAAGGGCGCACTCTACATGCACCATATCGAGCCCATTCTTGACTCTTTGAATGAGCGAGGGGTTCGACCCATTCTATGGAATGACATGATCAATCAATGGGAAGATGATGCCGTCATAGCTTTTGGGAAGAAGGCGGACGTGTGCGTCTGGGGTTACCAGCGCAATCCATTTGACAGAGGATATGCTGCAAGAGAGCAGATGGAACGCTACAAGAAGCTCGGCGTTAGTATGTGGGGCGCCGGCGCATACAAGGGCGCCACTCGGGCGCATGGCGATGTCGCCGATTATGATATGCACGAAGCCAACGCCCTGACCTGGGCAGGCAGTGCGAAGGATTATGAATTTGTCGGACTTATTGCCACTGCCTGGAGTCGTTACTGCACTATCATGGCCCAATGCGAGACTATCGAGGCCAGCATGGATTCGCTGGTGAATGTGGGCATCATATTCCACGATGGCGCTGCACCTGAAGGGGGAGTCAAATCCTGCAAGAGATTCCTGGATTCAGTAGGCGAAGGCGATTGTTATCGCCGTTGCCACAAAGTTGCCGAAGAACTAGGGAAGGCGCGTGACGATTTCTGGGGTAGCCTGCGAGTGGGGCGGGAAAGCATGGCTTTGATCGCAAGCGATGTCCGGCGCAAAGACGGCAAGGCCGCAGCCAGAATATGTGGTGGTTCAGAGAGAGCTGTGAAGTGGGCGAAAGAACTGGAATCCGAGTTTCGCAAGGCATTTGAAGGGCTCATGCCTGATATGTGGATTGATGAATACCTCATGACCCGTGTTCAGCCGATGAAGGATGAGCTGGTGCGGATAAAGGCTGACGCTGACAAACTGTAGACATATTCGCCTGCCTTGAGATCTGGAGAGACGTGCTCCTTCAGGTGCGAGGACGAGCGGAAGCTCGTCCCTCCACGATGCCGTAATAGGGAACGAGAGTCGCGGCTAAGCCGTTGCAAGTGCTCAGTTGGGGCCCTTGGCTTCGCTTAAAGTCCTGCTTTGATCCCAAAACTGCGATCCTTAGCTGTCTCAGTGCCAGTTTGGGATGGCTAATTACCTGCCGATAAACATCTTCCACCGGCTTAGCCGCGTTGACCGTTGCCGGGCACCACGACTCATAATGCGCCCGCATACTCATAGGGTTTCTTGCCATGCCTGAGTCTCTACCAAAAGAAATAACCTCGCCAATACTTAAAACATAGGACTGACCCCTTATCGAAAGACACGCCAGGGGGTGCCAGCAATTCGGTTTGACTTAGCTGCGCTATTTGGCTATATTGCCAAGCAGTTAATTAAGGCATTTATGAAGACCACCGAACAAGAAAAGCTGGAACGACGAGCAAATATTCTGAAAGCGCTTGCCCATCCATCACGACTTATGATGGTGGATGAGCTGGCCAAGGGCGAGCGTTGCGTATGTGAATTGCAGGAACTGGTTGGCGCGGATATGTCGACGGTATCAAAGCATCTCGCTGTCCTGAAGAAGGCCGGGCTCGTCGAATCGGACAAGCGAGGATTGCAGGTGTTCTACACGCTTTTGTCTCCCTGCGTAATGAATTTCTTCACCTGTGTGGAGTCTGTGATTGAAGCGCATACAGAGCAAACCATAGAGGCTGGGAATAGATAGGGCTGTTTCTTTTTTTTGACACGTACTTGGCGATATCGCCAAGCAGAGAGGGCGGGGCTGATGGTTGATTGGAAAAAGGAATGGAAGAAACTGGCGCTGATAGCTGGCGTCTTTCTTGCATGCTTCTATTTGCCGATCGGCAAAGAACGGTTCGATGGTGCAATTCTTGAGGCACTCCACTTGGTGAAGTGGTACGCACGGGAGCATGTCTTGCTTTGCCTTATTCCTGCTTTTTTCATTGCAGGAGCTATCGCTGTCTTTGTGAGTCAAGCTTCGGTAATGAAGTATCTCGGAGCCAAAGCGAACAAGGTTCTGGCCTACGGTGTAGCATCGGTATCAGGGACGATCCTCGCGGTTTGCTCGTGTACGGTTCTCCCTCTGTTCGCAGGTATCTACAGAATGGGCGCCGGCCTGGGCCCCGCAACAGCTTTCCTTTACTCCGGTCCGGCTATCAATGTTCTGGCCATCGCTCTCACAGCACGGGTTCTTGGTGTTAAGCTTGGGATTGCCAGAGCTATAGGCGCTGTGGTCTTCAGTGTTGTCATTGGTCTGCTCATGCACCTCATCTTCCGAAAAGAGGAACAGGAGAAGGCTGTAGCGCAAATGGCTGTGCCGGAACCGGAGGTGAAACGACCTCTTTGGCAGAATGCGATCTATTTTCTGACCATGGTCGGCATCCTTGTGTTTGCAAACTGGGGCAAACCAATGCATGAGACCGGGCTATGGTATGCGATCTATTCTGCGAAGTGGATTGTTACGGGTCTCTTCTCTGTCCTGTTCTCGGTTATCCTTGTCGTTTGGTTCGGGATGAAATGGTGGAAGATGCTTATAGCTGCTGCACCCGCCGTCTTTCTTGCGTTGATCTTTCCGAAGATGCCCATGATTGCGTTCGCCGCTGGAGTAATTGGACTCTCAACCATTACGAGCACGGACAAGGGGGAAAGCGGAGAATGGTTCTCATCGTCATGGGGGTTCGCGAAGCAGATCATGCCTCTGCTTTTCGGCGGCGTAATAGTAGCTGGCCTGCTTCTGGGAAGTCCCGAAGACACGAGTGAGGGACTGATCCCATCAAGTTGGGTGGCAGATCTTGTTGGCGGTAATTCCCTTTCGGCCAATCTGTTTGCCTCCGTTGTCGGTGCATTCATGTATTTCGCAACGCTCACAGAAGTTCCTATTCTAAAGGGCTTGATTGCAAATGGCATGGGACAAGGCCCGGCCCTGGCTCTTCTTCTTGCCGGTCCTGCATTGAGCCTGCCCAATATGCTCGTCATCCGCAGCGTGATGGGAACGAAGAAGACGGTCGTGTTCGTCTGTCTTGTGATAGTGATGGCGACGGTCAGTGGAATTATTTTCGGTCTTATTGCCGGATAGAAAGGAGATTATAGAAATGAAAATACAGGTACTGGGCACAGGTTGCCCAAAATGCAAACAGTTGGCAGAGAACGCCGACGCTGCCGCAAAAGAACTGGACGTTGAATATGAATTGGAGAAGGTCACGGACATCAACGACATCATGGGGTTCGGAATAATGATGACACCCGCAATCGTGATTGATGGTGAAGTGAAAGGCTCCGGCAAAGTCGCCAGCGTAGAGGAGATTAAGGACTGGCTTCAGTAGCCAGAAAGGAGAGCGCATGAACCCAAAGAAGATCGTGACGGGAGTGCTCATGGCGTTTGTTGCACTGAGCGTAGTCTATCTGATCGTTAAAGAAACACGGACCCCCGAACCCGTTGCAGAGGCACAACTCAGTAACGATGTCGTGGCGGGCACCTCGACGAATACGGCCCAAGGAGAAGCCGTGAACATTGCAAAGAAGGCCAACACAGTGGTTGCCTATTACTTTCACGGGAATGTGCGTTGTCAGACTTGCCGAAAGATCGAAGCGTACAGCGCCGGATCTATAACAAACTCATTCAAAGATGAGCTCTTGGATGGGCGACTACAGTGGAAGCTCGTCAATGTAGATGAAACGGCGAATGAGCATTTCGTGAAGAACTACGAGCTTACAACGCGATCTATTGTTCTTGTCCAAATGGTCGACGGCAAGCAGTCGCGATGGAAGAATCTGGCGCAGATATGGGATCTTGTCGGGAATAAAGAGAAGTTCCAGAAATATATCTACGATGAGACAACAGGATTTCTCGCTGGAGAGAAGATGTGATGGAAATACTTGCTGCTTTGATATCTGCTGTGTGGCTGGGCGTCCTGACGTCCATCAGCCCTTGCCCGATGGCAACCAACATTGTAGCTATTTCCTTCATAGGAAGACGAGTTGGGAGCCCATCTAAGGTTCTGACTACGGGTCTACTCTACACATTAGGCCGCGCCATAACCTACGTGGTGCTGGGGGCTCTACTGACGGCAAGCATTCTGTCCGCATCATCTCTCTCTCATGTGCTTCAGAAGTATATGAACAAGTTCCTAGGGCCAATCCTGATCATTGTCGGCATGATTCTTCTAAACCTGATCCAGATAAAGACAAGCGGCAAAGGAGTTAGTGATAAGCTTCAGAAGCGTGTAGAGACATGGGGGATGTGGGGAGCGCTTCTCCTGGGCATAATCTTTGCAGCGTCGTTCTGCCCAATCTCAGCAGCTCTCTTCTTTGGGAGCCTTTTGGCAACGGCTGTGAAAGTCGAATCGGTAACGCTTGTGCCTCTTTTTTACGGAATAGGAACAGCGCTGCCGGTGCTTGCATTCTCGTTCATAATTGCCCTTAGTGGGAAATCGCTCGGTGGTGCCTTCAATCGGCTGACGGTGTTTGAAAAATGGGCAAGAAACGTAACAGGCATAATCTTCATCGGTGTCGGGATCTACTACTCCCTTAGATACATCTTTGTGTTGTTCTAAGCACAAACGATTGATAAAGGACTGATAAT
>JAUXFM010000194.1 GCA_030622955.1 Lentisphaerales bacterium | reverse complement strand
GTCGAACCTGTACATGATTGGCACCACGAAATGGGACAGGAACAGCTGGATGTAGCCCACCACGATGGTGACTATCATCGCCAATGGCACGCATACTACAAGCGCGGTCAGCGCGGATGGCCCCCATTGTTTCGCGGCAAAGGCTGGCATCGCGATTCCCGCGCCTATGCCTGCGATCAGAAGGAACAGGGATAGGCAGATCGCACTGTAACATATCGACCAGAGTGTGAGAGAGTTGCCCGCCTTCTTGTTCCGGCGCCAGGCATCCTTGATGAGTGCAGCATTGCACGCGACATTGTCAAGGAGCATGAAGGCTGCACGGGATTTCAGCCAGGCGAAGACTACGCCAATTGTGATCAGAACCACCAGGACGCATGCCGCGCCGAGAACGATTTTGGGGATATATTCTGATGGTGTGGCCATGAGATCTTCGAGCCATTGGGGTGTGGGCATCAGCCTGTTGACCTTGAAGCTCTGGCTATTATTGCCGCCACCTTCACCGAGTGAAGCCAGCCAAGCTATGAATCCGAGCGCAAACCATTTGCCGATGGAGAATGGCTTGAACAGTATCTTTGTCATCCGGTTCCAGGCATGAGTGACGGGTGCGATATACTGGATGTTTACCATTGAGGGATCGATGGTTTCCGGCTCCATCTGAGTGGCTGGTTCTTCGGGTTCTGCGACAGTGGTTGATGTCAGATCAACGGAGGTGGGAGTGAGGGGAGTTGTGCCCCCGGTGAGGCCAGGGAACTCGGAGACCTGCTTCCATTGCTGATCCATGGTCTCATTCCAGACCAGGTCGCCCCGTTTTACGGTGCCATTCTTGACCAGCGCGGCCAGTTCCTGCTCGGTCACAGGGCCCTGCCTGCTGCCTTCGGCTACGTAGTACCATTCCATTTGCTATTTCCTCACGCCGCCCTGATTAAACGGGTTACCTTGTCGATTCGCAAGGAAAAAGGGAGATTGCAGTTTCGATAGTAGTGAAGCATTGCGGAATATCTCAGATAATGTTCTGCGAGCACATTTTCTACTAGCAATTCAAACTTGCCTTCCCTAGTATTCGTGCACGTGCAAGTTTGTAATGTGTGCGGATCCACTTATCCGCGAGATAGTCTAATCAAGGAGGTAGTTATGGGTATTGCAGCACTGGTGATAGGTATTATCGCAGCGATTGCTGCCATCGTTCCGCTCTGTGGTATGATCGTGGCTCTGCCCGCCGGGGTAATTGGCGCCATACTTGGCATCATTGATATCATTCTGAAGTCCAAGAAGGGCGCGAAGAAGGGTGTAGCAGTGGCCGGCACGATTGTTTGTGTTGTAGCTGTTGTCTTTGCACTGATCTACAATGCCATCCTCGTGAAGAAGCTCAAGGATGTGGCAGAAGAAAGCGGCATGGACCTCAAGGAGCAGTTCGAGCAGGGGATGGCAGAAGCTGCAGAAGCTGCGAAAAACGCAGAGAACGTGCCGGCTCCCGCTCCTGCACAGCCTGAGTAAGACACTGTCGAACAATTATCGAGCAGCTAATTGGGCGGTGCTAGGCTTTATTCTATATTGCCTGGCACTGCCTTTTTTCACGTCCATGATACACAAGGTGTGGCCGTCTTTTCCGCCGCCCTGCACCTTCCAGGTTCTTTTTGACAAGCCCTGTCTCACCTGTGGCATGACCCGTGGCATGCGGGCCCTGGCGAGGGGGGACATTGCGAGTGCGATTGGCTACAACATTCTTGTTCTGCCGGCGGCCATAGGGACAGTGCTGGAGATTCTTTACAGAACGACTGTGCTCATTATCATGCGGCAGAAGCCTATTCCTCCAAGAATTGTGAAATTTGATCTGGGCTTGCATCTGGTCCTGCTGGGCTTCTACGCCTGTTTCGCCCTGATCTTCACGATATGGCAGTTGCTGCTCTTTTAAAGGAATAACGTTTCGCTTGATATCGGATGGCGAATCACTAAGATGGGCCTAACAAAAGGGGAGACATAATCTGATGAAGATAGAAGTTAAGTTCGGCGAATGGATGGCTAAAGGTTGGGAACTGTACAAGTCGGCTGCGCTGCCATTGATCCTGGGTGTCTTGGTAGCGATGCTGCTGAGTGCTGTAAGCATGGGGATCCTCAGCGCGCCCATGTGGGCAGGCATGATCATCATGGCGTTACACCTGGTGGATGGCAAGAACAAGGATGAAGTTGAAGTTGGGATGATCTTCCAGGGCTTCAAGCATTTCCTGCCCACGTTTCTTTTCTCGCTCGTGTGGGGTTTGATCATGATGGTGAGCTATGTGCTCATTGTTATTCCTTGTTTGGGATATCTCGTCATCATGGCCGCGTTCATCGGGTTGGGCTGTCTGCTAATGTTCGGGTTCTATCTTATTGTAGATCGTAAGATGGCTTTCTGGCCTGCATCGATGGCCAGTATGGCGATGGTGAAAGAGAATTTCTGGCCATTGTTGGGCTACAATCTTGTGGCCGGTCTCATAGGCGGCTCCGGTGCCATGGTTTGTGGTATCGGGCAGATTGCCACATGGCCGTTGGCCCTCTGTATGCTGGCCGTGGCCTACAGGGAATGTTTCCCTGCGGATGGCAGTGACCCCAAGCCGGTAATTGAGGAAAAGCCAGTAGCTAGTCCCGTCGCACCGGCTGAGACTAAGCCGACAGCTCCGTCTGAGCCTGTCGCCGCTAATCCGGTCGAAGAGAAACCGATCGAGGACAAAAAAGACGCTTAGATTTAGACTATTCCAGTGGAAGGGCCGATGGATTGTTCCATCGGCCCTTCTTGTTTCGGGTCTTGACGGCCTGTTGCCCAAATATCACGACCCTGCGAGGAGGCTATTCTGAGATGATTGCAAGGCGACAGCAAAGAGACG
>JAUXFM010000112.1 GCA_030622955.1 Lentisphaerales bacterium | reverse complement strand
GGTCCCGTTGATCCTCATCTTCTTCCTCAAGAAGAGGAAGGTTGTGATCTACTGGGCCGCCTACGAATGGATGCGGGATGCTATCATAAAGAGAAAGAAGCGCGTTGAGATTGACGATATCCTGAAGTTGATCGCGAAGATACTACTTATCACCGCTATCGTCCTGGCAATAGCACGGCCGTTCATACGGACGAAGGGCGGGAAGGGCAATTCGCTTCTGATTATAGATGTTTCGCCGAGTATGGGAACCTCTTATCTTGGTGGCACGCGATTGGATGAAGCAAAAGAGCTTACGATAGATCTTATCAGTGGCTCCGAAAATGACATGATTCTCTACAGCTTTGACGGCAAACTCGAACCGGTTGTCGCAAAATACAGTGATGATAAACAAGGCCTGAGCGATGGGGTGAGAGGCTTGACTATCGGGCCGACCTATTCAGGTGCCGAAACGCTCTTTGAAGAAGTGCGAGGACTGGGGAATCTTGCGGAGACGAAACAAATATACTTTGTTGGCGATTTTCAGGCTCACTGGTACGCAAATGGACCGAGAATCGTGGAGGCCATGGAAGATCTGGGTGATGGCTATCCGATGGTGTGGCACCAGGTGGATTCGCGGGTCGATTTCCAGAATTGCGCCGTCACTGATCTTGAGATTACCAAGGAAGGTGCCTTTGTTGGGAGGGAATGCTTCCTGCGTGTGAAGGTGCTGAACGGCTCGGAACGTCGAACTGAAGACAGGACTGTGAGCATATATATTGACGGGAAGCGTAAGGCCAAGACGACTGTCCGGCTGGAGCCGTTGGAACAACGCGAGATCCCGTTCCAGGTTATCTTTGATGAGCCGGGTAAGCACAACGTTGTGGCCGAGCTGGATCCGGATTCTTACAAGCATGATGACAGGCGATATGCAGTTATTGATGTTCCGCCTAAATTGAGCATCCTGGCCGTTGTGCCGGAGCACGATGAGGACGAGAATCCTTTCGCATTCGATGTATACATCAATGCTGCTGTAAGGGGACTGCTCAAGGAAGAACATCTCGAGTACAAGAAGATAACCCCGCTGGAGGTGTTGGTTACACCACTCGCGGATGTCGACATACTGCTCACGGTCAATGTATCTCTCAATGCAGCGCTGCCATATGCCCAGAAGATCAAGAACTTCGTCGCCGGAGGAGGGGGCCTGGTCGCATTTCTGCCGGCTGAGAATGAGGCCGAAACGTCATTGTTTGGCGTGCGATTTATCGTCATTGAGGATGCGGGTAGGGCTGTGAAAGAATCAATTGGCAATACATACCTTTCGTTCATGAAGACCGGGAGTCTGAGACCGGAATCCATCAAATTCAAGAAATCCCTTCTGTTTAAAGACCTGAAGAGTGGCGAAGCGCGCCTGATCGTTGAGAGTGGGGTGAATGGCATGTCTCGGAAGATCGGCAAGGGCCGTGCAACGCTGTTCGGATTCCTGCCGTATCTCGGGTATTCCAATATTCAGTTCAATCCTAACTTCGTACAGATACTCCTGCAGGCGCTTTGGGAGACGCGTGGCTATGACGAATTCTTTGCCCTCGACGGCAAGCTTGATGCCTGGTCTGAGCCCTGGCTGAGCCGCGACAACAGCTATATGCTTTTCAGCGGGAACAAGAAGAATCAATGGGCCCTCGTCGTGGATGGACTAGGCAAGGACACTCGACTTCTTATCCCGCCGGGGATTGGACCTGGTTTCTATACAATCGAAGAGGATGGCAAGGAACGTTTCCGATTCGGCTACAGTACTGATACGGGCGATTCCTATATGGAGCCTGTTAGCGAGACAGATCTGGCGGAGCCGATAGAGGAGGGATTGGTCTTCTCTGCCAGCGACAGCATTGTTGCAGGAATCGGCAGGTTCGATCTCCTGCTTCTTGCCTGTATCTTCCTGATAGCGGCGATCCTTTTCGAGGCATGGGCGCATTTCTTCAGGCCGATTGATATCCCGCAGCAGCAGATAGCAAGAGGGCAGGGCGATGGCCGCATAAAGAAGATCCTTAATTCAATAATGTTCTGGAAGAAGAAATGAAGCAAATACTCCACTGGTTTACCAGGAACAGGCGTGTCCTCGATATAGATACGTTTGACCATGTGAAAATCTCGATGCTGTTTCCGCTCTGGATAACTCTTTTCCTTGCCGTGATCGCGGTGCTTGCAGCGGTCTATATGTACAGGAAAGAGAAGCGGCTGGCGCCACGAAGGCGAAGGCTGCTGACAACGCTTCGAGCGGCTGCTTACATTGCAATGCTGTTCGTGCTTGCTCAGCCCCGTCTCGTTATCGAAGGGGAAGGACGCCCGAAAGGTCCGCTTCCTGTTGTCGTTGACAGGACAGAGAGCATGAGCATTGAGGATGCAGGAGATGGTCTTGCTCGCCTTGACGCTGCACTGGCGCTGGAAAGAGCTCTGACACGGAACCAGAAAGCAGGAATGGGCCTGGATCAATCGCACTATTTGTATGGCGAGCAGGTGTTGCCATGGAACCAGTTCAATGACCCGCTTAAGGAATCACGTGAAGCCGCTGAGGAAGAGAATGAGGGTGGAGACAAGGCTGACGTGATAGAGGTGAAAGGTACGCACACCTCTTTGAAGAAGGTGATGACGGACGGGCTCAAGCGGCATCGTGGCGTTTATTCACCGGGTATGATTGTCATCGGTGATGGGAATCACAACCTTGGGGAATTGGTGGATCCAGCAATTGATTATGTCAAGAAGCGGCGAATTCCCGTCTACTTCGTGCCGATAGGCGAAGAGCGGGCCGAAGATGTGTCGCTCGATTATATCATTGGCGAGGACATCGTCTTCGTAAACGAGAAGTTCAAAGCCTTTGTTAATATGCGTCAGTTTGGCTTTGCCGGAGACAAGCTGAACGTGTCTGCTTCATTTGGCATGCACAAGCTGGACGTCGCTGCCGTCACGCCTGCAAGCGAAGGTGAAATGACGTTTCCTCTCGAGCATGAACCAAAGAAGACGGGCATCTATGATCTGATCGTAAGCATACCGGCGCACAAAGATGAGATTACAACGGAGAACAACGTTGTAACTAAGAAGATTCGAGTGATCAAGGACCGGATCAGGATACTGATGATATTTGGCGGACCTTCCTGGGAGTTGCGCTTTCTGAAGGGGGCATTTGAAAGGGACCGCCGTGTCGAGCATAGGGTCTATTTGCAGGAAGTGGATCCGCGCATATTCAAGTATGACCAGAAACGCTTCATCAAGAAAGTCCCTGAGAAGGAGGACGACTTGTTCAGGAAGTTCGACATGGTGATGATCGGTGGAGTGGATGTGCGTTCGCTTTCCAAGGACTTTCACAAGATGCTCCATGATTTTGTTGTGAATGAAGGTGGAAGCCTTGTCGTCATCTCGGACGGCTCGGATACGCCCTATGCGCTAAAGGGAACGGCGCTTGAGAAGATGTTGCCTGTGAAGGTGCAGCAACCGATGGGGACTTCGACCTTCAAACAGGAGATGTTTCAATCCCTGGCCACGCCATGGAGATTGCGTATTTCCGAGGAGGGTCATGGCAGCCCGATGGTCAGCTTTGATGTGGATAAGAAGCGTAACCAGGAGGTATGGGACAAGTTCCCCGAGATGTTCGAAGTTCCGCCTGAGGTGGAGGTGAGGCCTTCTGGCATTACGCTGGTAGAAGCGTTGAACCCTGAGAAGAACGAGGAAGATGTACGGCCTGTCATTGTATATCACAATTATGGCAAGGGTATGGTGCTCTACATGGGCTTCGATAGCACCTGGCGCTGGCGTAAAGAGCATGGCGATCGCTACTTCCGCGATTTCTGGGGTAAGGTCGTGCAATTCATGGGATTGCCGCATCTGCTCGGTGAATCCAGTCAGTCGCGAATCTATCTGGACAGGCTTGAGGCTAATGTCGGCGATAGAGTCGTCGTTACTGCAACGATCAGGAACAAGGACTATTCTCCAATAGCAGCTGATTCCGTAAATGCGACGGTCGAGCGTAAGGATGCCGAGCCAATTGCGCTCAATCTTCCTGTCGTCGCTGGGCGCCCGGGAATATTCCGCTCATCCTACTATCCTGATGTTGAAGGGAGGATCGCATTCAAGCTTCCTGTCGGGTTTGCGGCCGATCCTGCCGATCTTGCGGTGAGTCGGGTTACCAAGGAGTTTCAGAATTCCGGCGTTGGCGTTCCATTGATAAACAGGATTGCGGATGAGACGGGTGGCTCGGTCTTTTTTGAATCGCTGATGGGGTCAACGAACATAGTACTGGCCAAAGAGACTTCGACAAGGCGAGCACACAATCGCGGGTTCGGGTATTGGGTAAAGAACCTGTTTTCTTCTGACGACAGGACCCATGAAGAGAAGCAGCGTGATGTCGAGGCGGAGACGAAGGCTCGTGGCGCTCGCGTCATGAAACTGCGTGCTGAAATAGAAAACAGGAATGAAGACATCTTCAGAAACGAGAAGTTCCTGGATGAATTTGCCAAGCATATCCTCAAAACGGTATCATCCCATCGCATGCCAGTCGCAATAGCTGAGCAGGAGACTCTGTGGGATACCGCAGGCATGATGATGCTTGCACTGATAATTCTTTGCGCAGAGTACGTCTTCCGAAAGAAGTGGTACCTGGACTAACGTAACGGGAGGTCGCCATTAACTACAAGTGCCCCTATTGCAGATCCTCGCATGGGTCCGATCTAAAATCTAGCTGCTCCCAATGTGGTAAGGTGATGCTGATTCCGGACCGTCTTAGGAACAGAAAAAGGGCCAAAAGGATGAAAGCAACAGATCCTAGCTTCCTCGCGTTTCAGCCGGCAGCCAAGACGGGAAGTGAGCCCTGGATTGGTGCTCTCTTCAAAAGTCCGGGCGCGGTGGTTGCAGGAGTGGGACTCTTCGTGATGATGTTGGCGGGTGCTATGCTTGCCAGCCGGTCGATGACAATGCCATCGGTTAGCAAGAAGGCGGATCCGACGACTGTTGCCCTCGAAGAACTGGCTGTATTGAGGACTGCGCTGGCGGAGTTCAAAGCGGAACAGAATCATTTTCCTGCAGTGGAAGGAGGATTGATGACGCTTTCGATCGATCCTGGTATTGAAGGGTGGCGCCAGTATGTTACATGGATCAGACCCGATCCCTGGAAGCAGCCTTACGTCTATCATCTTGATGACGATCAGAAAGCTGTTGTCTTTTCAAGTGGGCCGGATACCCTTGTGGGAACAAGTGACGACATCTATCCTCCCCATATGCCTGATCTGCCGAATATGCGGGCGCCAATCGAAAAGCCTTGAATTCTATGTCCGAATAATGGAAGCTTGTTGAGCTGTCCATAAGATGGATTCAGGGATGCACCCATGTCTTTTCCCACAATCAACGAGAAGAAGGCCAGAGAAGCACCACACACTCCTGAAGGGATCGCTCTCAAGGCATTTGCTCTCTTCATAGTCATTGGTGCAATTATTCTATGGCTGCCGATCTCGAATAGTAAGGGGGAATGGACAAACCCGATAACGGCGCTTTTCACGGCCACAAGCGCAGTTTGTGTTACAGGATTAATCGTTGTCGACACAGGAAGCTTCTTTTCTCATTTCGGGCAAATGGTCATTCTGTGCCTCATCCAGATAGGTGGGCTGGGGATCATGACTCTTGGCACATTCCTGCTCATCTTTGTGGGCCGGCGCCTTACTATGCAAGAAGAATTTGTGCTCATGGACTCATTGGGCCAGAAGAAGGTGTATGGCCTGAAAGCACTCATGGGCCGTGCCCTGCTCTTCACGTTGTTCTTTGAGTTGGTAGGTGCCGCGATTCTCTCACACGTATTCCATGGACGCTATGGGTCCTCCTGGCCGGCAGCTATCTATCACGGAACCTTTCATTCGGTGAGCGCTTTCTGCAACGCAGGCTTCTCGCTCTACAGCGACAGTTTGACCGGGTTCAGGGAAGATCCAGTAGTGCTCTCCACAATGGCAGGACTTATCATCCTGGGCGGATTGGGTTTCCTTGTTCTGCACAATATAGGTTCGATTAAGTTCTGGCGGCGCAACAAGCTTGTGCGCGGTAGATTATCCCTGCACGCGAAACTTGTATTGCTGGTGACGATAGTATTGGGGGTAACCGGCACAATCGTTTTCCTGCTGTCTGAATGGGACGGCACACTTGCGAACATGGTTATCGAAAGAAAGTTGGGCGTCGCATTGTTTCAGTCCATTACGCCCAGAACTGCAGGCTTCAACATGGTGGACATGTCGGAAATTCGCCCATTCACCCGTTTCTTCACAATGCTCATGATGTTTGTCGGAGGCTCGCCTGGTTCGACCGCAGGTGGCATAAAGACAACGACGATATTTGCATTGATCGCCACGGTCGTTGCCATGATTAAGGGCCGCGAGGAAACCGTGGTATACCGGCGGACGATATCGCCACAGGTTGTCAGGGAGGCACTCTCAATTTTCGTGCTTGGAATCAGCTGCGTGATCTGTGTGTTCGGTTTCTTGCTCTTGTCCGAGCAGGCGGCTCTACTGTCGACAGGGGTGCTAGGCACTGACGATCTTCTGTTTGAGACCGTCTCGGCGTTTGGCACGGTGGGTCTTTCGACGGGGGTTACACCAGAGCTGTCGATTTGCGGCAAGTTGGCCGTAATACTGTGTATGTTCATTGGCCGACTCGGGCCGCTGACAATTGCATTGATAGTAGGAAGAAGAGACTTCAATCAATCGGTGCGATATCCAAGTGAAGAGGTCGTTGTTGGTTGATTACATGACAATTTGAAAGGAGATGGAGCATGCAAAGAATTGGTGTTGTTGGGGCTGGTCGGTTTGGAACTGTGTTGGCCCTGTCGCTTGCAGAACGTGGAGCTGAGGTGATTGTCCTCGAAGAGGATCGTGGCAAAGTCCAGTCAATCGCTGATTTTGTCACCAGGGCAGTCCAGGGAGATGCAAGCCAGGCAAGCGCGCTGGCTGAAGCAGGGTTCAAGGATTGCGATACTGTTGTTGTTGCCCTCGGGAGCAATATGGAAGGCAGCATACTGAGCACCATCCATCTCAAGGAGCTGAATGTTCCTACGGTTGTGGCACGTGCCGAATCGGATATTCACGGCAAGGTGCTGGACCGGGTAGGTGCGGACCAGATTGTTAATCCCAACAAGGAACGTGCCCAGCGACTGGCACGGGCGCTCATTGCTCCCAGTGTTTTTGACTACTTCGAGATATCTGAGGGGGTAGGGGTCATTGAGATCAAGGCGCCTAGCCGGCTTGTAGGAAAATCACTCGCCGAGGCAAGAATCCGGAATGTGTATGGTGGTACCGTGCTGTCCCTCCGCAGGGGTGGTGACGGTGAGGGTGAGCAGCACAATATCGTGGCGCCTACTGCAGAGGATGTTATCGAGGAAGGTGACAAGCTCGTCATCTTCGGCCCCGAGAAAGAGCTAAGGAGACTTGAGGAGTAGTAGTGAGTCAGCAGTAAGGGCTACATTGATAATCTCCTCTTTAAGTGAGCGGGCGAATGAGTTCTCCTTCATTCGCTCCACATCGACGAAGCATTCACGTAGCATGTCCACGGAGCGCAGGCCGTCTGTGCGTGGGGGTTGGCGTCAGTAATGTCAACATCGAGGCTGCCGCCTGCAGGACTGCTTCCGAAGCGCTTGAAATTCTTGGCTGTCGGTGGTAAAATACATTCCTGATGGGAATGTATTGTATGGAGGGGTTGTTATGAAATGGATGACATCAGCGATGATCGTAGCCTGTATGCTCTCCGGGTGCAGTCAGCGGGGCCAGGAGGCAGCGACCACTGCTGCCGAGGAGGAGACAAAGAAGGAAGGGCGATCAGAGATCAAGGTCAATAGTGGGAGTATAAACGGCATTATTGAAACAATGGCCGGCAAGACCCAGATAGATTGCGGACGCAAGGCACAGAGGAAGCTCCGAAAGATCTATGCGGAAGAGAACAAGGATCTGGAAGAAATACTTGGTAATTGACGGCCTGTTGCCGAAGGTTCGTGAATCAGTATTGCTGGCAGCTTCCCGAGCAATGCCCGTGGGAGGGGTTAGAG
>JAUXFM010000098.1 GCA_030622955.1 Lentisphaerales bacterium | reverse complement strand
TCTGCCAGTTCCTGAAGATGATGTTCCCTTATTGCGGCAAGCGTACTCTTGTCGAATACTTTGCCCGCTCTGGCGCCTATCTTTCAGCAACCACTGTCGGGCGCAGACTCAAACAAATCCCCCGACAAGATCCTTTCGATCCTCAGGCTTCAGGTTTCAGCACTCATCCCTCCCGGCGCGTCACAGCTCGATATCCGAATCATGTCTGGCATGTGGACTTAACAACTGTTCCTGTAGGTGGCGGATTCTGGACATCGTGGTTTCCGCATGTACTGCCGCAATGCTGGCCGTTCTGCTGGTGGGTGTTGGTGATAGTCGATCACTTCTCGCGCAAGTGTATCGGCTTTGCCCTGTTCCAGGGCCAACCAACTTCAGTGGCTGTTATCAAGGCATTGAACAAGGCAATCAAACGTTCTGGAAAGCCGGTGCACATCATCAATGATAAGGGCTGTCAGTTCTGGACGCCCAAAGCGACCTGCATCGGCGAGTCACGCAATCATCCTTATCATGTCTGGGCCAGGAAGAAACGTATCAAGCTGCGTTTCGGCGCTGTGGGTAAACATGGGAGTATTGCTATAGTTGAACGCTTTATTCGAACGCTCAAGTATGAAGGCACTCGTCGAATCATGGTGCCGCTCGATTTCGATGGTATGCGTCGTGAGTTGGCGTTGATCGTCAACTGGTACAATCTTTACAGACCGCATCAATCGTTGAACGCCCAGACTCCGCAAGAAGTTCATCAGCGTGCCCCACCTCGCCTGCCTCTTCAGATTATGCACAACAAGGATCTGCCGGCCATGGTGGCGCATGTGTCATATCTGGAAGGTCGCAAGCATCTTCCGATTATTGAGCTGAAGAGAGCGGCGTAAGCTGCTTCTTATCTCAAGCTCTTCTCATCCCATCGCAGGACCGGTCTGTCCAACAATCGAAAAACATCGTCATTTGCCGTGCTGAGCTCTCTCAATCAAGCCCGCTTTCAGTTATCACAGAGCGAAAACTCTTCGCCGAATCACTCAATAATGGCTTCCACAACTCCCTGCACCGCCACAGTCGGCCTCTACGGTGTCAGCGTGGTCGACTACATTTAACACCTGATAGGTTTTTTTTGTCAAGCCATAGCACGGAACCATCAGTGTAGAGCACATAAGAGCCAGCCTGGTTATACAGATGGGGCGAACCAAAGACTATTGCTGAAGGCTTCGCACCGTCATCTGTCGAGATTCCTTCAATATATATGAAATCGGACCACGAGCTGAGGTTCGTGATTATCCCCGGCTGGCGATTAGCGTAAGCGGAGAGAAAAGACTCTGGTGGTAGATTCTTTTCGATTGCTAGTATTTCTAGTTTGCTGGGATAGTGGCCCTCTTCTAATCGATAGTTGGTCAACGCTTTCCCAATATCGCCCAGTTTTTCCTGCTCTCTATAGTGCGTCTTCCTCAGTTTGCTGATTCCGTGACGCTGCCATAACTCGCCAATGATGAGAATCGATGCAACGATGACTGCCAATGCTACGGCCGATATTCCGACGAAAGCTATGCGGGATCTTGCATTTCTTCTGAACACAATAGCCTCTTCACACGTTGCCATTCATGCTTACAATCGAGGACACATTATAGACCGCCATTTTGCTGATGGCGGCGCACCTGCCATGTAGCTCAGCTTCGCTTGGGGGGCCCCTGTACCAGATGACACCTGCGACCGACCCTCTCTGACAATAGCCTTAGCCGAACTCGTTTTCCCTCCTATGGTCGCCCATCTCGTAAACGACCAGTTCCGGTACACTCCTTCCGGCACGGGAATCTTTGTTGGCATCCACCCCAATTTGTGTCCCCACTTGACACAACCGAACACTTTGCCCTTGTCTGCTCCCTTTGTGCAGACAACACACGTTTCAAACTTCTGAACAACAATCTTGATTTTCCAATCTTTGCCACCCGGCGTATCACCCATATCTTCCAACGGCTCGCCAGTTATCCAAGTATCATCCTCTCCCCGAATGTGGTAATAGGTATCCCCGCTGTCCGCGTGCCAGCTGGGTTTGCTCGCAAATGCCTCCTTACCGTTTACCTTGATGTACAGAGAGGAAGCAATCTGTGAGAACTTAGCCTCCTGGCAACACGCCAGAGACTTGGTGCTTTTGCCTGGTTGCCAAATGATCTGGGCATTGCTTCCGGGGACCTTTGTTGCTAGGGAGGCAGGCAATCCACTCAGCGTAATGTCAATTTGCCCAGTTATCTTGACCTTGCACTTTGTGGAAGCAGCTGCCAGACCACGGGGGTCTACATGTAGAACGGGGTCGTTCCTAGCAAACGCATACAGACCCAGATCCTCAACTTCCCCCATCGGATCCCTCTTTGGCCAAAAAGAGATCCCATCCGAGGCTTAGAGAACACATATGCAGTAAAGGTCACCACCTGCATCGTAGTCGTGTCAAAGATCAAAAAACACCCTGTTTACGGGTATTCCGAACACCGTCATCGTCGGACATTCTACCACAAAAGCATTTCATCCGCATTGATTCTATTGGCAAAAGGGATGAATTTTCGCGCCTGTTCCCTGCTTCCAGCCCTAAACAGCAGCATTTTACACGCGGATGTAATGACATTACACTACCGGCACCTGGCTTTGGAGCGGGCGGCGGGAATCGAACCCGCGTGACCAGCTTGGAAGGCTGGAGCTTTACCACTAAGCAACGCCCGCAACTATTAAAGATTATCTCCTCAGAAGATCAGGAATGTCAAGAAGGGCATCACCTGCCGTGCAATTAGAAATGCACGTAGATAATCGGCAGGAACGGAACGTCACTCTGCGTGCAGATATTGACGAGGCCTATCTGTGCCCCGCTCATCCACCTGACCTTGTTCACCAGGCCCAACTGGATGCCATGCATCTCGCCGGAAATGTTCACTAATCCCAACTGGATCCCACTGTGTGTCTCAGACCGGTTTATCGCACCAAGCTGCAGCCCGTCAACAATGCCTGCGTTGTTGAGAATAGTGGACATCTGGCAACCGGTCACATTGCCGGCATCATTGCCCAGTCCGGCAAGCTGAATGCCATTGACTTTGCCGCCATCTTTCATTCCCACCAGATTGGCACCACCGGCAACCTGAACACCATCTATGCGGCTGCTGACATCGTTCAGCGCACCCGCCACCTGCAAGCCTGCGAATTCATAGTCAATAGTGTTAACAAAAAGGCACATGTCCGCCCCATGTACCCTGAGATTGGCCGCGTGGAAGATACCAAGCCGCACCCCGTAGATGTTCTTGTCAGCTCCAATCATCTGGTACTTGGCGTTCACAGAGAACTGGAAAGGAGCCCAATCTCTGCCAGGAGCTGCTGATGTGCTCGTCAGGAACGCCACAACAATCGCTAAAATGAGTATCCTTTTCATCTGATACCACCTTCCTCAAATACCTGATCTGTCACAAACCAGCGACAGTAATGATCTTGTTGTAAATACACGGAAAATACCTGCCAGTCAATATTTTGTGGCCTCGAAGCAGCATGCCGAGGCATCTCGTGTATTCTGTCAATGTCGGCATTTCCCGCAAGCACAACGCCGGATTAACTCACAACCGCACTGGGGCAGGCATCTGTCGACATGGCCTGATCACCTATAACCCCGCGACCAACCCCTGCGAGGCCAGCAACCATAGCCGCGTTATCCGCACAATAGGCTCTATCCGCCAACAGCAGATTCACGTTCCTTTCAGCCGCGAGTCCGGCAAGTTTTTCTCTGAGCCTGCTGTTCAGGGACACGCCGCCGACAAGTGCAATTGCCCGCTCATCGCGCAGCGCCTTACCTGTCCTACCGGTGAGCGAGTCAACAATCGCTTCCTGGTAACTTGCAGACACAGATGCAAGGTCGTTACCCGCTGCGATCGGATTCTTCTTCAGAAAATACAGCAGCGCCGTCTTTAATCCGCTGAAACTGAAACAAAGAGAAGGATCGAGTCCCTCAATGGCCTCCGTGATCTTCTTCTGGATCCCACGAGAAAAATGGATATGCGCTCTGTCACCATTCACTGCTGCCTTCTCTATGGCTGGCCCACCGGGATAGCTGAGCCCCATCAGCGTGGCTCCTTTGTCAAAAGCTTCACCCGCAGCATCATCTGTCGTCATCCCCAACACACGATAATCGCCGATCCCTTCGACGCGATAGAGCACGGTATGACCACCTGAAACCAGCAATGCCACAAAGGGGCAAACATTTTTGACGTCGGGCGCATCAGGGCCAAGGAAAATCGAATAGAGATGTGCTTCGAGGTGATTGATCGCACAGAACGGCCTGTCCAGGCGCAGTGCCAAGGCTTTGCCCGCCGACAACCCGACGAGAAGAGAACTTGCGAGGCCAGGCCCATACGTTGCAGCGATCATATCCAGGCCGCTCCAGTCTAGGCCCGATTCTGCAACCGCCTGGTCAATTACCGAAGGAAGGCATTCGACATGATTCCGCGATGCAATTTCCGGCACAACCCCACCATACCTGGCATGGAGCGCAACCTGGCTGGAAACAATACTTGATAGGACGTCGTGCCCATCTCGCACGACAGCCGCAGCAGTTTCATCACAAGAAGTCTCAATCGCCAGGACGTTCATTACATGCCTTACTGCCGGCCAAGTCATGCGACTTGAAGACCATAATGGCTTTTAGAAGATCAACGGCGCGGATCAGCTGTCGGTCTTCTACAGACCGCAGTTCCTGCTGCCGTTCATCCGTCATTTCAAGAAGTGGATTCTCCACATAACTGCGTTTCACCTGGACTTTGCGCCATTCCTCGGGAGAAACATCCACCTTGATGTCCGGCAAAATCCCCGCGTCACTGCGGATCGGCTGACCACTAGGTCGAAAATATCTGCCTGTCGTCAGACGTATTGCGGTCTCGGTATCCAACGGGATAATGCTCTGAATAGATCCTTTCCCGAACGTACGCTGCCCCAGTAGAACTGCCCTGTTATTATCTCGCAGCGCGGCGGCGACAATCTCTGATGCGCTTGCACTGGCGCCGTTCACCAGGACCACGACAGGAAAGTCAGTGTAGTGCTTGCCGGTACCCGCATTGAAACTATACGCGCTAGCTTTGCCCTTCCTGTTCTGGGTCGAGACAATTACCTCGTCCTTCTTGAGAAACTTTTCGCTAACGGACACTGCAGCTGAAAGAAGCCCGCCCGGGTTGTTCCGCAGATCAACGACAAGTCCCTTCAGCCCCTTGCCGACGAGCTCCTCCATTGCTGCCTCAAGATCATCGGCAGTTGCCAAACTGAACTGGGTGATGCGGACATAGCCTATCTGGTCATCAAGCATGCGGGTGCCCTTGACCACCTTGAACCCTATCTTCTGCCTGATGATGGTCATGTTCTCTGTAACCCCTGAGTAAGGTCGGTATATCTGCACCCTGATCTCTGTCCCTTCCTTACCGCGCATGCGCTTGACGGCATCCAGCAGGTTCATACCTGCGGTTTTTACCTCGTCAATCATCAGGATCTGGTCACCGGCTCTCAGCCCGGCATCGAAACCGGGCGTATTCTCTATCGGGGCTAAAACAGTTAGAACGTTGTTCCTTATGGTCACCTCTATACCGATCCCACCGAACTTGCCACGAGTGGTCTCTTGCATTTCGGAGTAAATCTCAGAATCGAGGAACTGGCTATGTGGATCCAGCGATCCGAGCATCCCGCGAAGTGCGCCATGCATCAGGGTCTCATAATCCGTTTTTTCTTCGTCTATGTAGCCCGCACGAATTCGCATCAACGCTTCAGTGAAAAGTTCGATGTGGTCGTATGCCCTGTCACGATCGCCTATTGCGCTCTTCTGCTCTGCGGAACCAATGTGTGCGCAGCCGCTATACAACAGGCACAGCGCAACGCACAGCACAGTAATTCGTCCTGACAAGCGAGTTAATCTCATAATCTTCACTGCCTCCCGCGAGGAGATTTCAACTGGGGCATTTTAGACAAATCCCGGCGAGAATAGCTAGAACCTATCTTAAAACCCTATACCGATAGCCAACCTGGCATCAGCGCCCGTGCCAGAGTTCTCATTCATAGTTCCAGCAAGGCCACCATATGACCCTGAACCAGGATTCTCTACCAGCGTTACCGTGCCACCATCAGGACCGGTGGCCTATTATGATTCCGCAGGATGCTGCCCAGAATCAGGAACGAAATAAGGATCATTGCCAGCGACGTGTTAACGACGTGCTTCTCTATCCTCATACTGTTGCTCCACCCTTTCTCTGCGAATGGCATCTATCGACCCCACTCCAAGCAAGGCAAATCGACCCGCACCGGACAATGCTCGCCGCCTCACTAATAACCACAGGGCGATCAAGGCATACCACAACAATACACATGCCAATGGGAAATCCCGCACTTCGATGCTCCCGAATGGGAGCCCGGACATGACGCGTGTTACTCCAAGCAAGAGGGCCGTGAACCATGAAGCAACCAGGTTGAACGGAACGGATAAAGCCGTGAGGCAAGCGCCCAGGACAAGGCTCAAGCATCCAGACAGAACGATCAGAAATGCCAGCGGGACAACCAACAGATTCCCAAACAACGCAGCCGGCGATAACCGGCCGAAGAAGTAAAGCGTCAAAGGTACTGAAGTAAGCCAGGCGGCGCTGGACACTGAGACCAGTGAGCAGAGTTTCCTCGCGCACCATTGAGCAGAAACCCTGGCAAGGGATAGCGGCCCTGCACGCATCGGGTCCGGGCGCCAGAGGGGACTCAGCCACCTGTCGAACACTGGACAGATCAGGATCAACCCGAGCACCACAATAAAGGAGTAAATGAAGCCTATGTCAAATAACTGAAGGGGCCTAAAGACAAGTATCAACAGCGCAGAAAAGGAAAGGCCGGACAGTGAATCCCATCTCCGCCCCAGCAGTGGGGCCGAAAAATATACAAGGGCCATGATGCATGCCCGCACTGCGCTGGCTCGAGCTCCCGTTGCCAAGGTATACCCGATAAGGAGTGGTGCAAGTAAGATCACCCAGTATACCCGCGATAACCTGCAGCATCTCAGCAGAAGGCTCAACAGAAGTGCAATGATCCCGACATGCAGTCCTGAAATCGCGAGTATGTGAAGCGTTCCCGTCCTCGTGAAATGATCTCGCACGTCACGGGAGATCTTATGCCGATACCCAAGGAGCAATGCAGTCATCACCGCAATATGTTCCCGCCGCTCTGAAACACCGATCGTCAATCGCTCAGCTGCATCCTGCCGCGCACGGTAGCACATGGCGATCAAGGGGTTGCCATGCGCACGTGAAAGCACTGTCACGTCAG
The DNA here is from genome assembly GCA_030622955.1 of Lentisphaerales bacterium. Classification (GTDB taxonomy): domain Bacteria; phylum Verrucomicrobiota; class Kiritimatiellia; order JAUXFM01; family JAUXFM01; genus JAUXFM01. The sequence goes on along the minus strand of JAUXFM010000098.1, from coordinate 2,735 downwards.
ACCAGCCGGCACTCATCATGAATCCGGGGCTGTGCCTTCCCCGCCAGGACGACATCATTTTCCCCACCGCCTGAAGGCGGTCGCCATAACGTGGGCGCATTATCCGCTCATGCGAATACCAGGTCATTGGAACATCCACATCACAGTTCTTCAATCGTTGATCTGTCCCACGCACTTCTTCTGCGTGCAGGCTGAATCTCCATGTCACGTGATCATGCCGCCGCCCGGGCATGCTTATAGGATCATCGGAAACTGTTCCACGGATCAGAACGGGAGCGCCGCAGGCAACAGGCATGTCATTGCCATGCTGTTGCCGAATCGAGGTGGCACCCCATCCTGCGACAAGAACAGCAGCCCACAGGCTATACCGCACCACCCGGTCTCGCGGCACACCATGCTCCAGGAACCGCCGACAGGCAATTGCTATGCCCATCAGCCCTGCCAGTGTAATCCATCCCGATAGAGGGAGCGGGAAAGAGCGGCCAATCCACGTTCCCAGGCCATAGCACAGCACAATTGCTACGAGGGGTCTTCTGATAGAAGAATATACCGTCATTTCTTATAACTCAGGCGCGGCACTTAGTTCTATCTGACTCTCAAAGCAACCCATATGATCAACGCAGCAGCAACCATCGCCATTAATCCCATCGCCCTGACAGCGGCCTTCCGACGATCAATGATAATTGTCGTCGCCAGAACATCAATGCCTCTCTTCCTGAGGCAGAAAGTTCCGACCCAGAGAAACATGACGCCAAGCAGTATAAGCAGCCAATGAGAAATTGGTTGATGCATGAAAACGAGGGCCCACAGGACTACAGCAAAGACAACGCAGATGGTGCCGACAACAGGGCTGGCAGGCGCAAAGAGCCTGGTCATCACTGTTGTCGTCTTCTTCACTGATGCGGGGGAGATCACTGCCCAGAGTGCCTTGACAAACATAATGCAGCCCAGCACCAACAAGATCATGTGCGTTGCATCAGTGTATTTCATCATTTGAAACGCCCCAGGACAGTTCTCAGCCACCGTCCATATTCTGAATTAAGACCCGGCGCAATTGAAGCAACACTGATGCGCCGCTCCATTAGCAGGCTATTTGCCAGGCAATGAATATCTTCAGCCGACACAGATTCCATCGCGTTGATGATCTCTTCGGGTGTCACGAAGTTGTCATGAGCCATCATGTTCTCACCCACCCATAGCATCTGCTGCATGGTGCCCTCCAGCCCGAGTCTCAACCTGCCAATAACATAGTCCTTCGCCCTTCTGAGTTCACTCCTGCCAACTGGTCGCTCTTTCAGGCGTACGATCTCCCTTATTATCAGATCGATCGCCTTCTTCTTGCGTTTGTGATCAATACCAGCGCTCACCACGAGTACCCCCGTATCTGCCAAGAGATGGGCCCCCGCATGCACGGCATAAGCAAGCCCATGTTTCTCTCTGACCACCTGGAAGAGCCTGGAACTCATGTTGCCGCCAAGTATAACCGTCAGAAGTTTCAGCGCATGCCGCTTCCTGCTCCTGTACCCGAAACAGCGCACACCAAGAGCAAGCTGCATCTGTTCAACATCCTTCTGCTGCCAGGCAATACGCCCCTGGCCAACTTTGCTGGTGATCTTTCTGACAACCGGCGCCCTGCCTTTCTTCACACGCCCGAGCAGTTTCCGGACACGCTTCACACAATCCTCATGTTCAACACGGCCGGCAAAGACCAACATCGTATTAGCAGGTACATATTTCTTCTTCTTGAAATCAAGTATCTCAGGGCGGGTAATCCTGCCTATGATGTCCGGCGTCCCGATGAGCGGCCGACCGAGAGAATGATCTTTCCAGAGCAACTCTCCGAGCATCTCCTGCACAACCTGATTCGGTTGATCGCGGTACATCATGATCTCTTCAATAATCACACTACGCTCACGCTTTATGTCATCCTTGTCAAAACGGGGATTCAGGTACATATCGGTTAAAATATCGAGCGCCCTCGGCATCTGGTCATAGGAGACATGGGCATAATAGCATGTGTTCTCTTCGGCAGTAAAAGCGTTGAAGTAACCACCATGCCCTTCAATCGCCTGGGATATCTCTTTGGCCGAGAGTTTCGAGGTACCCTTGAACAGAAGGTGTTCTATGAAATGGCTCACGCCCGAAATGCGTTTTGCCTCGTACCGGCCGCCGACACCGACCCATACACCCAACGTCACACCTTCCACCCCGGGTTGACTAGACGTAACGATTCTCAATCCATTCGACAGCCTGGATTCCCTTACATCAAGCGACATCACTATCCTCCGTCGGAAATGTCGTGGCTACCGCTTTGCCACATCCATGAGTTCACGCAAGGTGACTGCTCCCTCGTAGAGCGCTTTGCCGACTATGGCGCCAACAAGATTGTCTCGCCCGAGCGACAACAGGGCATTCACGTCATCTGTTGAGCTAACCCCACCTGCTGCAATGACATCGCATTCGACACTTGCACAGATCCTGTCAACAGCCTCTGCATTGACGCCCTTCATCATGCCGTCCTGCGAAGTATCCGTATAAATCAGCGTCTTCATCCCCATCCCATCGCCCTTAACGGCCAGATCAACTGCCATGGTGCCGGTTGTCTCTACCCAGCCCTTGATCTGAACCAACCCATCTTTCGCATCGATACCAACAGCAACAGTCGCTCCATATTCCTGTATCATCTCACCAAGACAGTCGGCATCGGTAAAGGCACGGGTGCCCACTATAACTCT